>NZ_JBSHCR010000033.1:0-47407 GCF_053615895.1 Isoptericola sp. NPDC055881 | reverse complement strand
GTCCGCGGGAGCGGGCGACGCGCCGCCGTCGTCCTGGACGAAGGACACCCCCTCGAGGAAGCCGCGAGCGCGCTCGGTGCGCGGGTAGGCCTCCAGGAGCTGCCAGAAAGCGGGCCCGTGGCCCGCGTGGAGCAGGTGCGCCAGCTCGTGCAGCAGCACGTAGTCGAGCACCCACTCGGGCATCCCCTGCACCCGGGTCGAGATGCGGATCGAGCCGTCGACGAGCGTGCACGAGCCCCAGCGGCGACCCTGCTGCGGCGACCACGACACGCTGGTGGGCCGGGCCCGGCCGCCGAGATACCGTTCGGACAGCTCGTGCGCCCGCTCCACGAGCTGTGCGTCGGACGGGCGGCGGCGCCGCTCCTTGTCCTCGAGCCGGGCGAGCATCTTCGCCACCCACTCGCGCTCCTGCGCGCGGGAGAAGCGCGCGGGAATGGCCACGACGGTACGCTCTCCGTCGCGGTAGGCGCTCACCGTGGCGGTCCGCCGGCGGCTGCGCCGGACCTCCACCGACGTCATCGTGTCGTGGGCCACGGAACCGACCGTACCGGGGAATCGTGCCGTTGGGGCGGCAGAACACGCCTCACCTGCCCCGGAAGGCCTGTGGACGGCCCGCCGAGAGCGCCCGCGGCACGTGTCAGGGTGACCGCATGGCAGACGGCGAGCCCCCGGAGAGCGCGACCAGTCCCCCGCTGGCGCTACGCCCCGCGACGCCCGTGCTCGACCACGGCGAGGGCGAGGTCCAGCTCGGCACCGACCCGCGGTGGAGCCTGGTCCTGTCCGGCCTGGCCGAGCACGAGTCCCGCTGGTTGCGCGACCTCGGGTCCCGGCACCATCGCTCGCTGGACCGCAGCGCCCGGTACTGGGGCGTCACCCCCGCACGCCGGACGCAGATCGTGGGCGCGCTGACGGACGGCGGGTTCCTCGTCCCTGCTCCCGCCGGCGGTCCGACCTCGTCCTCCGCCGCATGGTCGCCCGACGTCGCGGTGCTGGGTGCGCTGCGGCCCGACGGGTCCGGGGCGGCCACGCTCGCGCGACGCCAGGGTCGCAGCGTCGGCCTGCACGGCCTGGGACGTCTCGGTGCCGTGCTGGCGGAGCTCCTGGCGACCGCCGGGGTCGGGACGCTCGTGCTCGACGACCGCGCCCCTGTGCACGTCGGCGACCTGGGCCTCGGCGGGTACTCCCGGGCCGACGTCGGCCGGCCGCGCGAGGAGGCGGCGTCCGCCCTCCTGGCGGGCCGGCACCCCGATCTCCGGGTGGGGACGGCGCTGCCCGACGCCGGACCGCCCGACGTCGTCGTCGTGGTCGAGTCGCACGCCGTGCGCCCGGAGCGCTACGAGCGCCTCCTGGGCACCGCCGTCCCGCACCTGCCGGTCGTGCTGCGCGAGGCGGACGTCCTCGTCGGCCCGCTCGTGCTGCCAGGGCGGTCGGCCTGCGTGGGGTGCGTCGACCGGCACGCGGCCGACGCGGACCTGGCCTGGCCGCACGTGGTCGCCGACCTGGGCCGCCGGCCGTCGTGGGACGTCGCCCACGAGACCACGCTCGCGGCGTCGGCGGCCGCTCTCGCCGCCGGGCAGGTGCTGGCCCTGCTCGACGGCGCCGCCCCCGCCGCGGTCGGGCGCGTGCTGGAGGTGGCTCTCCCTGAGGCGATGCCCCGGGCGCGCGAGGTCGCGCCGCACGCCGGCTGCGGCTGCACGCGCCTGCCTGCGCGGGCGCGGGAATGACGACGGGCCCCCGGCGAGATCGAGGAAGGTCGGCCGCACGTGGTGCGGACGCACTTCCTCGGGTCTCGCCGGAGGCCCGTGTGCTCAGCGCTCCGGGGATCCCGGGCGCCAGGCGTCATGCTGCGACGGTCTCCGACTTCCGGGGCCGGCCGCGACCACGCTTGCGGGCGACGACCTTTCCGTCGACGAAGACCTCACCACCCCACACGCCCCACGGCTCCTGACGCTCGAGGGCGCCGGCGAGGCAGCCGGCCTGCAGCGGGCAGGCGCGGCAGAGCGCCTTGGCCTCCTCGACCTGGGTGGTGTGCTCGGCGAACCACAGCTCGGGGTCGCCCGTGCGACAGGGCAGGAGCGCCGCGAACTGGCGGTCGAGCTCGGCCACCTCGGCCGGGCTCTGGGTGAGGGGTTGATGCGGGGTCCAGGGGCCGGAGCCGCCCTGGGGGATCGTGTCGAGCAGCCGCTCGTCCAACAGCTGTGCGAGACGCACGAGTTCCTCCGTCAGGTCCATGGGTGATGTGAACGTCGGTGTTCAGGACCTGCGGGTGGACCCCTGGCGTCAGGGGGCCGGCTCGATCGACCTGGTGAGGTCTTCTTCCCTGGGCGGAAAGACGAAAGCCGCGGGTCCCGGGGGGACTCCGCGGCCTGGGCCGGTGGCTAGACCGGACAGCTCCAGGGGGCGGAGTCGGGTGCGATGTGGAGATCGGCGAGGCCTGCTCCGTGCTTCCGCGCACGGAACGGGCGGACAGCGCTGAGCTCGCCAAAGGCAGACTTGTACCCCGGCGCGCCAACAGACGCGTTCGCCATCACGATCTGAATCATCGTGTCCATCTTGTGCACCCACCTCCTCACTCTTCTCGGACGATCCGCCTCTCGGCAGACGCCACTTCCGTCTGGGACTCTCCGAGCATAGACGGCCGGGCCGCGACCGCCACATCTTTTTTGAGGAATTTCTCGGACCAGTTTCTCGGGGCGGTCCCGGCAGGCCTCCGGACCGCCCGTCCGCCGCGTGATCTAGCCGTTCGCGTCCGCGACGATCGCCAGGATCGTCTGGCCGTACCGGTCGATCTTCGCCGGGCCGACGCCGTTGACGCGGGCCAGCTGTGCCACGGACGTCGGCTTGAGCTCCGCGATCGCGGCGAGCGTCGCGTCGCCCAGCACCGTGAACGCCGGCTTGTCGATCTCGCGCGCCACCGACAGGCGCCACTCCCGCAGCGCGTCGAACAGGGCGACGTCGTGCTCTCCGGTGAGCCGCTCCCGCGCCTGCCCCCGCGCCGTCCGGGTGCGTCCGCGCGCGGACGGGTCGTCCGGCCACAGCCCGTCGAGGAAGCGCGTGCGCTTGCGCGTCGCCCGGCCGCCCGGGTTCCGGGACCGCGCGAACGACAGCTCGAGGTGCTCGCGCGCCCGCGTCACGCCCACGTAGAGCAGCCGGCGCTCCTCGGCCACCGCCTCGTCCGTCTCGGCGAGGGAGATCGGCATGAGGCCCTCGCTGACGCCGGCGAGGAAGACGGCGTCCCACTCGAGGCCCTTCGCCGCGTGCAGCGAGGCCAGGGTGACGCCCTCGACCGTCGGGGCGTGCTGCGCCGACGCACGTTCCTCCAGCTCTCCGACGAGCGTCGCCATCGTGGCCGGGGTGTCCTCGGGCGCGGCGGCCGCGACGTCGTCCGCCAGGCCGACGAGGGCCTGCATCGCCTCCCACCGTTCCCGCGTCGCCCCACGGGCGGCGGGCGGCTGCTCCGACCAGCCCGCCGAGGTCAGCACGTCGCGCACCTGCTCCGGCATCGGCTGGTCCGCGTCCGCCGACCGGGCGGCGCCGCGCAGCAGCACGATCGCGTCGCGGACCTCCTTGCGCTGGAAGAACCGCTCGCCGCCGCGCACGAGGTAGCTGATGCCCGCGTCGGCGAGGGCCGACTCGAACGCCGCCGACTGCGCGTTGGTCCGGTACAGCACGGCGATCTCGCTGGGCCGCACGCCCGACGCGATGAGGCGGCCGGCGCGGGCGGCGATGCCGGTGGCCTCGGCGTCGTCGTCGTCGTACGTCGTGAAGCTCGCGGGCGGCCCCGGTGGCCGCTGCGCGACGAGCTCGAGCGCGCCCGGCACGCGGCCGCGGCGGAGCACCTGGTTGGCGAGGTGCACGACCTGCGGCGTGGACCGGTAGTCGCGCACCAGGCGCACGACCTGGGCGTCCGTGTAGGTGCGCGTGAAGTCGAGCAGGTAGTGCGGCGTCGCCCCGGTGAAGGAGTAGATCGTCTGCGACGGGTCACCGACGACGCACAGCTCCTTGCGGCCGCCCAGCCACTGGTCGAGCAGGAACTGCTGCAGCGGCGAGACGTCCTGGTACTCGTCGACGACGAAGTGCCGGTACTGGGACCGCACCTCGTCGGCCACCTGGCGGTGCGAGTTCAGCATGTCCGCGAGCATGAGCAGGACGTCCTCGAAGTCGATGACGCCCCGCTCCGTCTTGACGTCCTCGTAGGCCGTGATGAGGCGCGCGACCGTCTGGTGGTCGTAGCCCGACGGCGCGGGCCGGTCGTCCGCCGCCGCGGCGCGCACGTAGTCCTCCGCCGTCACCAGCGAGACCTTGGCCCACTCCACCTCGGACGACAGGTCACGGACGGCGACGCGGTCGACGCTCACGCCGACGCGGCGTGCGGCCTCCGCGACGGCGGGCGCCTTGTGCTCGAGGATCCGCGGCGGCGCCCCGCCCACGACGCGCGGCCAGAAGTACCCGAGCTGGCGCAGCGCGGCCGCGTGGAACGTGCGCGCCTGGACGCCGGCCACCCCGAGGTCGCGCAGGCGGGTACGCATCTCCCCCGCGGCGCGGGCCGTGAACGTCACCGCGAGGACGGACGTCGGCTTGTAGGCCCCGGAGCGGACGCCGTACGCGATGCGGTGCGTGATCGCGCGCGTCTTGCCCGTGCCCGCGCCCGCGAGGACGCACACCGGGCCGGCGAGGGCGAGCGCCACGTCCCGCTGCTCGGGGTCGAGGGCGTCGAGGATCGCGTCGGGATGAACGAGGGCGTCCGAGGAGTTGGTGGCTGTCGACATCGTCTGCGATTCTCGCAGCCGTCGCCCACACGCCGCGACCGTCGTCCCCAGGCGCGGCCGCCATCAGACCCAGGAGGACCCGATGACCGACGCCGCGCCGCAGCTCCCCGAGCCGGGCACCGTCACGATGTACTCGACCGCGTGGTGCGGCTACTGCCGCCGCCTGCGCACCCAGCTGGACTCCGAGGGCATCGGCTACACGGTCGTCGACATCGAGGACCAGCCCGAGACGGCGGAGTTCGTCGAGCAGGTCAACGGCGGCAACCGCACCGTCCCGACCGTCGTCTTCCCCGACGGCTCCGCCGCGACGAACCCGTCGTTGAACGACGTGCGGGCGCGCCTCGCGGCCTGAGCCGACCCTGCCGCTCAGCCGGCAGTAGGCCCGGCAGCCGGCCGGCAGTCAGCCCGGCAGCTCGGCGCCGTACCACTCCTCGACGAGGGCGCGCGCGATGGACGGGCGACCCGGCAGGCCCACCTCTCCGGCCTGCACGCCTGCGGCCAGCTCCTCACGCGTGAACCACCGCGCGGCCGTCACCTCCGCTCCGTCCACCTGGACGTCGGTGGACGTCGCCCGCGCCCGGAACCCCAGCATGAGCGAGGCCGGGAACGGCCACGGCTGGCTCCCCCGGTACACGACGTCGCCCGGTGCGACGCCGATCACGACCGACGTCTCCTCGGCGACCTCGCGGCGCACCGCCTGCTCGAGCCCCTCGCCCGGCTCGACGTAGCCCGCGAGGGTCGAGAACCGGCCCTCCGGCCAGTGCGCCGCGTGCCCCAGGAGCAGCCGGTCCTCGTCGTCCACCACCGCCATGATCACGGCCGGGTCGGTGCGCGGGTAGATCTCCACGTCCTGCGCCGGGCAGCGCCGGACCCAGCCTGCCTGCTCGACGACGGTCGGCTCCCCGCAGCGCGGGCACCGCTCGTGCGACGCGTGCCAGGCGGCCAGGGCGACCGCCTCGGACGCGAGCGCGTCGCGGCGCCGTCCGCCGACCTCGCGCAGGCCCGCCCACCTGTGCTCGCGGGCCAGTCGCGCGGCCGGCGACGCCGGGGACACGCCCTCGATCCCGACGGCGTCGGCGTCCGCCTCGTCCGGGAGCACGAGGGCGAGCAGCCCCGCCCCGTCCTCCTCGCCGAGGAACAGCCAGCGGTGCCCGGGCACGTGCGCGTCGGGGCGGTCGGCCCGCTCGGGCTCGGCGGGCAGCCCAGTCACGGCCGACGGGTCGACGAGCAGCACGTCGCCCGCGGTGTCGACCGCCACCCGGCCGCGCAGGACCAGCAGGACCCGGGACGCGGGGTCGGCGAGCAGGCGGGGCAGCAGCCCCCGTTCCCCCCGGCGCTCCGAGGCGCGGTCGTGGGTGACGCGGGTGTAGCTGAGGTCGGGGAGGGGGAACGGAGCCGTCACGCCCCGACCGTACCCGCCGCCCTGCTGCCGAGGTGCTGCCGCCCGGCCGCGGCCCCGCCGACGACGCCGGCGGACACGCGCGCCGCGGTGCGCCCGGGCAGGCCCCGCCAACGTCTACGGTGGGCGGGTGCCACGCAGTCCGCTCGCCCTCGCCGCCCTCGCGACGGCCGCCGTCCCGGGCCTGGACGCCCGTTCGGTCCGCCCCGAGGAGCTCCCGGGCGACTACGACGTCGCCGTCGTCACCGCCGACGACGGCGTCGACTGGCTCGTGCGCGCGCCTCGCACCACGATGGCCGGTGCCGCGCTCGAGGCCGAGACGGAGCTGCTCGAGGCGCTGCACCTGTACGTGGACGCCGGCGTGCTGCCGTTCACCGTGCCGCAGGTCGCGGGCTTCGCGCTGCTGCCGGAGGGCGGGCGTGCCGTCGTGCACCGGCACGTGACCGGTACCGCGCTCGACCTGGAGGCCCTGCGCCCCGGACCGGGCCTCGCCGCCGATCTCGGCCGCACGCTCGCCGCGGTGCACGAGCTGCCCGCGTCGGTCGTCGAGTCCTGCGGGCTGCCGTCCTACACCGCGACCGAGTACCGCGAGCGGCGCCTCGTGGAGCTCGACGAGGCGGCCGCGACCGGCCTCGTGCCGCCCACGCTGCTGCGACGCTGGGAGGCTGCGCTCGAGGACGTCGCCCTGTGGCGGTTCCAGCCCGTCGTCGTGCACGGCGACCTCGCCACGGACCAGATGCTGGTCACCGGCGGCCGGGTCACCGCGATCAGCGGCTGGTCCGACGCCCGTGTCGCCGACCCGGCCGACGATCTCGCCTGGCTGCTCGTGGCCGCCCCGCCCGACGCCGTGGACTCGATCATGGAGGCGTACCAGCTGCGCCGCACCGAGCTGCACGACGCGCGCCTCGTCGACCGCGCGCTGCTCGTGGGCGAGCTGGCCCTCGCCCGCTGGCTGCTGCACGGCGTGCGCCGCGGGCTGCCCGACGTCGTCGCCGACGCCGAGGCGATGCTGGCGGACCTCGACGAGGCGACCCGCGAGGACGCTCCCGCCTGAGCCCGGCCCGCGGGCCTCACGACGCGGCAGGCGGGCCTGCGAGGTCGCGGAAACGTGGGGCTCATGGGCTTCGGCCGGACCGAAACACGACCTCAACGCGGCGGCGACGTGGCCACAACGTGCGACGGACAGACTCGGCGGCACGCAAGCGCCACCACTCCCGCCGAAGGGGCCGCCATGTCGTACGTGATGCCGCAGGACTTCGTCTCGCAGATGATCGCCACGGGTGAGAAGAAGCTGTTCATGTCCACCCGGGACACCCTCATCCGCTCGTTCATGGGTGGCGCGATCCTGGCGCTGGCTGCCGCGATGGCGGTGACCGTCTCGACGAACACCGGCAACCCGCTGCTCGGGGCCGTCTTCTTCCCGATCGGCTTCATCATGCTGTACCTGATGGGCTTCGACCTGCTCACCGGGGTGTTCACGCTGGTCCCGTTCGCCGTCATCGCCCGACGGCCCGGCGCCACCTGGGGCGGCGTGTGGCGCAACTGGGGGCTGGTGTTCTGCGGCAACTTCGCCGGAGCCTTCACGGTGGCCGTGCTCATGGCGATCACGTTCACCTACGGCTTCTCCGTGGCGCCGAACGAGGTGGGCCAGGCGATCGGCCACATCGGGGAGAGCCGCACCGTCGGGTACGCCGACCACGGCGCCGCGGGCATGCTCACCCTGTTCGTGCGCGGCGTGCTGTGCAACTGGATGGTGTCCACCGGCGTCGTCGCGTTCCTCATGTCGAAGGACACGATCAGCAAGGCCGTCGTGATGTGGATGCCGGTCTTCCTGTTCTTCTACCTGGGCTTCGAGCACTCCGTGGTGAACATGTTCCTCTTCCCGTCGGGGCTCCTGCTCGGCGGCGACTTCACGGTCGCGGACTACCTCGTGTGGAACGAGCTGCCCACCGTGCTCGGCAACCTCGTCGGAGGCCTGACGTTCGTCGGTCTGCCCCTCTACCTCACCCACTACCGCACCCGGCCCGAGCGCGGACGCCCCGCGCCTGTCGAGCCGGCTGCCGCCGACCGCGTCGCCACCCCGGTCGGCTGAGGCTGCCGGACGACCGGACCGAAGACCTGGACCTGGACCTGGACCTGGACCTGGACCGAAGGAGACCCATGGACCCGATCATGACCAAGGCGGCCGCCGCCGAGCAGGTGGTGACCGCCCGCCTGCGTTCCGGGCTGACCTGGCAGGAGGTCGCCGACGCGCTCGGCACCCCGCTCGTCTGGACGACGGCGGCCCTGCTGGGCAACCATCCGATGACCGCCGACCAGGCGGCCGCCGCGTGCACCGTGCTGGGACTGGGCGACGACGTCGCCGAGGCGTTGCGGCTGCAGCCGTACCGCGTGCGCGACGAGGCCGTGCTCAGCGACCCGACGATCTACCGCTTCAGCGAGGCGCTGGCCGTGTACGGTCCCGCGCTGAAGGAGCTCATCCACGAGGAGTTCGGGGACGGCATCATGTCGGCCATCAACTTCCGGGTGGACATCGAGCGCCGGCCCGACCCCGACGGTGACCGCGTGGTCGTGACCCTCGTCGGGAAGTTCCTCGACTACCGCTGGTGACGGCCAGGCGCTGGTGACGGCCAGGCGCTGGTGACGGTCAGGCGCCGCGCACCAGCGCCTCCAGCTCCGCCTCGTCGAGCAGCCGGCGCGGGCGCACGGTGGTGCCGCTCGCCACGTACACGAACGCGGCGGACACCCGGTCCAGCGGCAGGCCCGTGTACCGCGACCACGCCAGCCGGTAGACCGCGAGCTGCACCTCCCGCGCCGAGCGGGCGGCGGCGTCCCGCGGCTCGTGGCCCGTCTTCCAGTCCACGACGACGACGGCGGGCGCCGCGCCGTCCTCCGAGGGCGCGGCGTCCGGGTCCGCGAACACGGCATCGATCCGGCTGCGGAGCATGACCCCGGCGACGGGGGTCTCCACGTCGACCTCGACGGCGAGCGGCACCCGGGCCGCCCACGGCGAGTCCAGGAACCGTTCCCGCAACGTCTCGAGGTCGACGTCCGGGGCGATCTCGCCGTCCTCGGCTCCCGGCAGGTCGTCGACGTCGACCAGCGACGAGGACGTGAAGAACCGTTCGACCCACTCGTGGAAGCGGGTGCCTCGGCGAGCGTGCACCGTGGGCTCCTGCGGCACAGGTCGGCGCAGCTGGAGCGCGAAGCCTGCTCGGTCGCCGGCGAGCCGGACCAGGCCCGACGCCGAGACGTGCGCCGGCATCTCCACCTCGCGCGACGCCCGTTCCCCTCGCTCGGTCAGCAGCGTGCGGGCCAGCACGACCAGGTCCCGGCCGGAACCGTCGCGCAGCACGCCCGTCGTCGCGCCGTCGCCCGACGCCCGCGCCGCGTCCACCCGGGCGGCGGTGCGGCGCAGCAGGTCGCGCGGTGTCGGGCCGGGGGCGGACACCGCCCCGTCGGGAGAGGAGCCGTCAGGAGCGAGGTCGTCGGGACCAAGACTGTCGGGTCCGGAACCCCCGGGGCCGGAACCGCCTGGGCCGGAACCGGGAGAACCGGCGTCAGGCGCAGGCCACGGGGCGGCGTGCTCCTCGGCGTCGCGCGGGTTCCCGGCTGCCGGGTCGGGCGGCTCGACCCAGCCGCGCGTGTCCACGACGCCCGCCTCGGCGAGCTCGGTGAGGAACGGCGACACCCGGCGCGGCGAGCTGCCGCTGCCCCACCAGTGCGCCGTGAGGAACAGCTCGCGGCGTGCGCGCGTGAACGCGACGTACGCGAGACGGCGCTCCTCGGCCAGGCGGTGCGCGCCGGAGTCCGCGCGGAACTGGTCGCGCCGCGCGGCGAGGTCCTTCGTGTCGGACGCGTCCGCCCAGGTGAACTCGGGAAGGTCGGCGGCGTCACCGCGCAGGTGGTACGGCAGGGAGGTGACGTCGGTGAGCCAGCCACCGTCCAGCCGTCCCTGGGACGACTCCGCCTGGCTCGGGAAGATGCCGTCCACGAGGCCCGGCACCGCCACGACGTCCCACTCCAGCCCCTTGGCGGCGTGCGCGGTGATGACCTGCACGGCGTCCGGGTCCGGCTCGCGGACCGGCATGTCGAGGCCGCGCTCCTGGTCGCCCGCGACGCCGAGCCACGCGAGGAACGCCCCCAGGGTCGCGACGTCGGCGGACTGCGCGAAGCTCGCCGCGACGTCGCGGAACGCGTCCAGGTGCTCGCGGCCGCGCAGGCTCACGCCCGCCGCGGCCGGACCGAGACCTGCGGGCGCACCGGCCACCTCGGGCGCGAGCGCACCGGCGAGGACCTGGGCCGTCGCCACCTCCACGTCGAGCCCGAGAGCGCGCTCGGCCGCGACCACCAGCTCGGGGAGCGACAGGTACGTGAGGCCCCGCAGCTCGCGCAGCAGCCGCGCCAACGCCGTCAGCCGCCCGTGGCCCGCCGCGGACAGGACCCTGCCGTCGCGGGCGGCCCGGCCCGGCGCGGGCAGGTCGTCGAGGGCGTCCACGATCGACCGGTGGTCCACCACGTCGCCCTCGATCACGACCGGAGCGTCGTCGTCGCCGTCCGGGCCGCCCGATGCCGGGCCGCTCGATGCCGGGGCGCCCGGCCGGGCCGTGTCGAGGCGTGCCAGGTCCGCCGCCCACGAGCCGAGCGCGTGCAGGTCGGCCGCGCCGAGCGCGACCCGGGGACCCGTGAGCAGCCGCAGCAGCGAGTCGCCGCGGGAGGGGTCGTGCACCGCCTCCAGCAGCGCGACGACGTCGACGACCTCGGGGGTGGACAGCAGCCCGCCCAGGCCGACGACCTCCACCGGCAGGCCGCGGCGCCGCAGCGCGACCTCGACGGCCGCGAACTGCGACCGTGCCCGGCACAGCACGGCGGCCGTGACCCGGCCCGAGCCGTCGCGACGCGTGGCGCGACGCCAGCGGGCGGCCACGAACTCCGCGGCAGCGGCGGCCTCCTCCTCGCTCGTGGCCGCGACGTGCGCGTGCACCGTGCCCGTGCCGGCACCGGGCCGCAGGTCCAGCGGCGGGACGTCCACCCCGGTGCCGACCGACCGCGCCCGCTCCCGCAGCGGGGCCGCGGCGACGTTCGCCGCGGCCAGCACCGCCGCGTCGTTGCGCCACGACGTGCTGAGGTATCGCACCGCCGCCGGCGCCCCGCCGCGGGTGCGGAACCGCTCGCCGAACCGCGCCAGCCCGGACGCCGACGCCCCTCGCCAGCCGTAGATCGACTGGTGCGGGTCGCCGACGGCGGTGACGGCGTGGCCGCCGCCGAACAGCCCGGCCAGCAGCTCCACCTGGGCGTACGACGTGTCCTGGTACTCGTCGAGGAGGACGACCGGGTAGCGGGCGCGCTCCGTCGCCCCGACCGCCGGCACCGACCGCGCGAGCTCGGCGGCGAACGCGATCTGGTCGCCGAAGTCGAGGGCGTCGGCGACACGCTTGCGCCGGCGGTACTCCGCGACGAGGTCGAGCAGCCGGACCCGTTCCGCGACGGAGTCGACGAGGCCCTGGATCTCCTTGGTGCGCTTCTTCTGACGGGGCCCGAGCGGCACCGCGTCGAGGCGCGCGACGACGTCCGCGAGCGCGTCGCGCGCGTCGTCCACCGCAAGCAGGTGCTCCCCCAGCTCCCCCGACAGCGCGAGCACCGCCCCGACGACGGTGCTCACGGCGCGGTCCGTGCCGAGGTCGTCGGCCCACGACTCCACGACCTGCGCCGCGAGCTGCCACTGGTTGGCCTCGCCCAGCAGCCGCGAGCCCGGCTCGATGCCCAGCCGCAGCCCGTGGTCGGCGACGAGGGAGGCGGCGTACGCGTTGTACGTGGCGACCGTGGGCCGAGCGAGCAGGTCGAGGCCCGACGTCGCCCTGCCCTGCGCCCGGGCCAGCTGCGCGAGGCGCGACTGCACGCGCTGCGTGAGCTCCGCCGCGGCCTTGCGGGTGAAGGTCAGGCCGAGCACCTCCTCCGGCGCGACCAGCTCGTTGGCGATCAGCCACACCACGCGGGCCGCCATCGTCTCCGTCTTGCCCGAGCCGGCGCCGGCGACGACGAGCACGGGGTCCAGCGGCGCCTCGATGACCGCCACCTGCTCGTCGGTGGGCGCGGGGCGTCCGAGCAGCTCCGCGATCTCGCGGGCGGACAGCCGGGGCGTGACGTGCTCGTCGGCGTGCGTCCCCGTGCCGGCCAGTGCCGCGTCGTCGAACAGCACCGCGTCCGGGTCGGCGGCGACCGCGCCGCCGAGCCCCGCGAGCTCCGGGAACCCGAGCACCGCCTCGCGCCCGGGCTCCCCGAGGGCCGCCCACGCGTCGTCGGCGAACGCCCCGGCGGCGTCGTCGAGGTCGTCGCGGTCGTCGCGGCGCGGCCCGGACGCGGCCGGCCCCGTCGTACCGTCCCCGGTCATCCGATCACGTTCCTTCCTTCGGGCTGCACAGGGCACGACCGCCGCACGGGGCACATGGGGCACAGGTCGTTCTCGTGCGCGGTGAACCGGGCGGCTGCCATCGTGTCGGCGGCGCTCTCGACGAGCGCCCGGGCCCAGCTCGACCCGTCCGCCTCGACCGGCAGGGCCGGCTGGCTGCGCAGGGTGGGCGCCACGGTCGGCGTCCCGACGTACACCAGGCGGGCGCCCGCGCTGGGCGTGCCCGGCGGCAGGTCCAGCGCACCCTCGGTCACCGCGAGCTGGTAGGCGCCGAGCTGCGGGTGCTCGGTCGCCTTGGCGCGCGCGGGCGCCGTCCTGCCCGTCTTGAGGTCCGCGACCGTCACGCCCTCGTCGCCGGCGTCCTCCACCCGGTCGATCTTGCCCCGCAGCCGCGCCCGGCCCACGGTGAGCTCGAACGCCGGCTCCACGAGCAGCGGGTCGCCCGCCTCGGCGTAGTACGCCGCGAGACGCTCGATCATCTGCTCGGCCCGGCGGCGCAGCTGACGGGCCGGCCACCCCTCGGGCAGCGCGAGCTCGGGCCAGCGTCGGTCGAGCTCGGCACGCAGCGCGGTGAGGGACGCCTTCGGGAGGTCTTCGGCGATCGCGTGGACCAGCGTGCCGAGGGTCTGGTGCGTGGCGTCCGGTGCGGTGGCGCCCGCGGACTCGAACGCCCACTTCAGCGCGCAGGTGCTGACCGTCTCGACCTTCGACGGCGAGACCGTCACCTCGTCGTCCGGGCCCCACAGCGGGGCGTCGCTCGACGTCGCGGCGACGCCGTACCAGGTGCGCGGGTCGGCCTCGGCGATCCCGGCGCCGGCCAGCTCGGCCAGGAGGGCGGCGGCGACCGTGGCGGGCCCGTCGAGCGTGGCGTCGTCGGCGCCGTCCGCCCCGGCAGCGCGGACCAGCGTGGCGCGCGCCTCGGCGACGACGCCGCGCAGGTCGAGGGGCGGCCCCACGGTCACCCGCCGCGGGTCCGGCCCGTCGGCGTCGTGCCCGTCGCCGTCCGGGTCCTGAGGCGGTGACACGAGGTCGAGGAACACCGACGGCGCGTCCTCCGCGTCCTCCACCGCCGTGACGACGAGGCGGCGGGACGCGCGCGAGGTCGCCACCGCGAACGCGCGCAGCTCGTCGGCCAGCACCTGCCGGCGGGCCTCCGGGCCCATCCCGTGGGCGTCGTCGGAGCGCCCGGCGAGCAGCTCCACCAGTGCCTGGGACCCGAGCAGCGAGTCGCGCAGCCGCAGGTCCGGCCACACCCCGTCCTGGACCCCCACCACCACGACGACGTCCCACTCGCGCCCCGCCGCGCCTGCCGGGGTCAGCGCCTCGACCGCGTGGGCGCCGGTGGCCGACGCCGCGAGGGAGTCCGCCGGGAGGTCCTGCGACGCGAGGTAGTCGACGAACGCCGCCACGGGGGCGCCCGGCATGCGGTCCACGTACGTCTCCGCCGCGCGGAACAGGGCGAGGACCGCGTCCAGGTCGCGGTCGGCACGTGCGCCGGCCGGGCCACCGGCCAGAGCCGCGTCGCGCCACCGGTCCGCGAGCCCGGTGGCCGCCCACACGGCCCACAGGACCGTCTGCGCCGTCGCGCCCGGCTCCGCGGCGGCCGCACGACCCGCGGCGAGGACGCGGGCGACCGCCGCCGGGCCGCGGCGCAGCGGGGCCGGGAGCGTCTCGGCCCGCGCCGGGTCGTCGAGCAGCTCGACCACCAGCGCGTCGGACGAGCGGCCTCCCCCGCCGGACAGCTCTTCGGCTCGCAGCGCCCGCCGCAGCCGCCGCAGCGCCACCGCGTCGAGCCCGCCCACCGGCGAGGTGAGCAGCAGGACCGCCGTCTCGGCGTCCAGGGCGGAGTCCGCCCCGGGGGCGGGCTCTCCGAGCTCGTCCGCCAGCAGCCGCTCGATGCCGCCCCCGGCGGCGCACACGCGCAGGGCGGCCAGCAGCGGTGACGCCGCCGGCTCGTCCCGCAGCGGAAGGTCGGAGCCGAGCAGCGCCACCGGCACCGAGGCCGCGACGAGGTCCCGCCGCAGCGAGGCCAGCCGGTCGCCGCTGCGGGCGACGACCGCCATCCGCTCCCACGGCGTGCCGTGCAGCAGGTGCTCGGCGCGCAGCTCGCGCGCCACGAACGCCGCCTCCTGCGCCGGGCCGGCCAGCACCGCGACCTGCACGCCGGCCGGAGCTGCCTCGCGGTCGTCCAGAGCTGCCGGGTCGGGACCGGACGGGTCGGGACCGGACGGGTCCGGACCGGACGAGTCGGGCACGTCGTCCTCGGGCCGCGCCCCGGCGCCCCGGTGCAGCGCCCCGGAGACCGTCGCGATGCGCGCCGTGACGGCACGGGTCACCGTGCGCAGGGCCTCCGGCTGGCGCCATGCCGTCCCGAGGACGACGGTGCGCGCGTCGAACGCCCCGACGACGCCCGGCCGCACGGGGGCGGCCGCGCGGCCCACCAGCCCGGGCGACGCGCCGCGGAAGCCCTGGACCGCGGAGTCCGGGTCGGCGAGCAGCACGAGCCGCGACCCGGCGTCCCGCAGCACGTGCAGGAGGCGGGCGGTGGCGACCGTCGCCTCCTGGTAGTCGTCCACGACCACCAGGTCCCAGGCGGGGCGCGGCACGCCCGGCAGCTCGTCGTCCCACGCCGCGAGGGCGTGCGCCGCCTCGTCGATCACACCCGCCGGGTCGTACCGGGCGCCCGAGTCCGGGGTGCCGAGCCGCAGCGTGGTGACGTCCAGGTACTCCTCGTACAGCTGCGCCGCGAGCACCCACTCCGGCCGCTCGTGCCGTCGCCCCAGCTCGTCGAGGTCCACCGGGCCCAGACCCCGCTCGGCCGCGCGCATCAGCAGGTCGCGCAGCTCCTGGCGCAGCCCGCGCAGGCCCAGCGACTCCTCGGGCAGCCCGGCCGGCAGCGCGAGGTCCGTGCCCTCGCCCGACAGGTGGCCCTCGAGCAGCTCGGCCAGCACCAGGTCCTGCTCCGGGCCCGAGACCAGGGTGGGCGCGGGCTCCCCGTGCGCCGCGGCCCGCGTGCGCAGCACCGCGAACGCCGCGGACGCTGCCGTGCGCACCATCGGCGCCCCGACGGTGCGTCCCGCCCGCGCCGTCACCCGGTCACGCAGCCGGGCGGCGGCGCGCCGGGACGCGGCCAGCACCAGCACCCGCGACGGGTCGAGCGCGGCCGAGCCGTCGTCGTCCCCGTCCTCCGCGCCGTCGGCGCCGAGCGCACGGACCGCGACCGCCGTCGCCACCGTGGTGCGGCCCGTGCCAGGAGCTCCGACCACGAGGGTCGCGGGCCCCTGGAGGGCCTCCGCGACGGCCGCCTCCTGCGTGGGGTCCAGCACGACGTCGGCCTCGGGCACGTCGGCGGGCGCCGGCGGGACGAGCCGCGGGGCGGTGAGGGTCGCTGACGTCACGGGACCGATTCGACCATGCCCCACCGACACCCCGGCGCAGCGCCCACCCGGCCCGCCGGTTTCACCCTCCGCTGACAAACGGCCGGCGAGCCCGTCCCTGGCCCGAGCCGTGGCTAGGATCGACGGGACGTCCGGGTGACCGGGAACGACAGACGCACGCCGGCCTGGCCGGCGCCGCTCGCGAAGGAGACAACGTGGAGATCACGATCGGTGTGCAGAACCTGGCCCGCGAGCTGGTCGTCGAGGCCGCCGGGACGGCGGAGGACGTGACCGCCTCCGTCCGGAAGGCCATCGCCGACGGCGGCGTGCTGGAGCTCACGGACGCGCGCGGCCGCACCATCCTGGTGCCCACCGCGACCATCGGGTACGTGGAGCTCGGCGCCGAGGAGCAGCGCAAGGTCGGCTTCGGGGGCGCCCTCTGACCTCGGCGGTCCCCGGGGGCGCCGTCAGGCCGCGAGGCCGATCCGGTCCATGCGGCGCGTGTGCTCCGCGGTGAGCCGCGCGACCAGCCACGACTGCACCGACGCCCCGCCGTCGGGCTCCGCCTCCCGGGCACCGGCCGCCAGCGTGGCGAGCGGCGGGTGCGCGGCCAGCAGCACCGGCACGAGGCCCAGCGCCTCGCCGACGACGCGTCGGCCCCAGAGCGCCAGGCGCGCGGCGAGCACGCCGTCCGACGACGCCGCCCCCGCGAGCACCGCGGTGGCGGCGTCGTCCGGTCGCGGCTCTCCGAGCGCCCGCACGAACGCGTCCCGCCCGCCCGGCAGCCCTGCCGCGAGCTCGCGGCAGAGGTCCTGCGCGACGCCCAGGCCGACCACGCCCTTGAGCAGGCCCTCGGCCCAGGACCCCGGCGTCGTGCGGGCGTCGAAGTCGGCCAGCGCGCCGTCGAAGGGCGCCATGACCGTCGCGGCGTCGGGCGCCACGAGGTCGAGGAGCCGGACCTGGCGGCCCAGCGCCTCACCTGCGGCCGTGGCCAGCGTCTGCCGGGTGGCGAGGTCGGGGGCGTCCACCGAGCGGCTCGCCAGCAGCCCGAACGCCGCCAGCTCGGTGTAGGCGGCCAGCCCGACGAGCGTGGTCAGGGTCGGGTCGGGGGTGCTCCGCTGCTCGCTCACCGGCCCAGGATAGGGGCGTCCGTGCGGCACGACCGGCGTGTCCGGGGCCGCACCGCCGTGCGCGCAGCCCCCGTCGCGTACCATGGGAACGTACTTCGGTTGCCCGGTCGTCACGCTTTGACTCGACCGCAGCGGCCCGCGGCACCCCCGCGAGGCCTGAGCGACGTTCTTCCACGATCGGCTGCCGACCACCTCGGCGCTCATTGCGACCCGAACAGTGCGGCCCGTCGTCGGCCCTTCGGCCCCGTCCGGGAGCCCGGTCCGTGCGCGCCGACGAGCAGACGAAGGTACCCGTGACCACGACCGACCCCGCCGCCACCGCGGCCCCCACGGCTCCCGCCACCGGCGAGCCCGACTACTCCAGCCCCGCCGCCATCCAGGCGCAGGACGTCTCCTTCGCCGACTTCGGGGTGCGCCCCGAGATCGTCGAGGCCCTGCGCGAGTCCGGCATCACCCACCCCTTCCCCATCCAGGCGATGACGCTGCCGGTGGCGCTCCAGGGGCACGACATCATCGGCCAGGCCAAGACCGGAACGGGCAAGACCCTCGGGTTCGGCGTGCCGCTCCTGCACCGTGTCGTCGCCCCGGGCGAGCCCGGCTACGACGAGCTCCCCGCCCCCGGCAAGCCGCAGGCCCTCGTCGTCGCGCCGACCCGCGAGCTCGCCGTGCAGGTCGCCAACGACCTCGCCACCGCGTCGAAGAAGCGCTCGGTGCGCATCGCGCAGATCTACGGCGGCCGCGCGTACGAGCCGCAGATCGAGATGCTGAACAACGGTGTCGAGGTCGTCGTCGGCACGCCCGGCCGCATGGTCGACCTGCTGAACCAGGGCCACCTCAACCTCACCCGCGCGGCCACGGTCGTGCTGGACGAGGCCGACGAGATGCTCGACCTCGGCTTCCTGCCCGACGTCGAGAAGATCCTGTCGCGCACGCCCGCCGTGCGCCACACCATGCTGTTCAGCGCGACCATGCCCGGCCCGGTCGTCTCGATGGCCCGCCGCTACATGTCCCAGCCGACGCACATCCGCGCCGCCGAGCCGGACGACGACGGCGCCACCGTGAAGAACACGCGCCAGGTGGTCTACCGCGCCCACGCGCTGGACAAGGTCGAGGTGCTCGCCCGCCTGCTGCAGGCCGAGGGTCGTGGCCGCACCATCGTCTTCGCGCGGACCAAGCGCACCGCCGCGAAGGTGTCGGACGACCTGCGCGACCGCGGCTTCGCGGCCGGAGCCATCCACGGCGACCTCGGGCAGGGTGCGCGCGAGCAGGCGCTGCGTGCCTTCCGCCACGGCCACATCGACGTCCTCGTCGCGACCGACGTCGCCGCACGAGGCATCGACGTCGACGACGTCACGCACGTCGTGAACTACCAGTGCCCCGAGGACGAGCGCACCTACCTGCACCGCATCGGCCGCACCGGTCGCGCCGGCAAGCAGGGCACCGCGGTGACGTTCGTCGACTGGGACGACGTCCCCCGCTGGCAGCTCATCGACCGCACGCTGAACCTGGGCTTCCCGGAGCCCGTCGAGACGTACTCGAGCTCGCCGCACCTGTTCTCCGACCTCAGCATCCCCGAGGGCACGAAGGGCCGTCTGCCGAAGGACAAGCAGCAGCTCGCGGGCCTGGACGCGGAGGAGCTCGAGGACCTCGGCGAGACCGGCAAGCGCACCGGGTCTTCCGCTCCGCGCGGTCGGGACGGCGGTCGTGACGGCGGTTCGCGCGGCGGCTCCCGCTCCGGCCAGGGCTCCCGCTCCGGCCAGGGCTCGCGGGCCGGCCAGGGCTCGCGGGCCAGCCAGGGTGAGCGCTCGGGAGACGCTCCGCGCGACGGCGAGCGCGACGGCGACGGCGGGCAGGCCCGTCGCCGCAACCGCAACCGTCGACGCACCCGTGGCGGCCGTCCGGTCGAGGGCGGCCAGGCCGCTCCGCAGGCGCCGTCGGAGAGCTGACCTTCCAGGGCTGACCCCCCGCACGCAACGAGCGTGCTGACTTGCTCCTCAAGTCCCTCGTTCGAGGAGCAGGTCAGCACGCTCGTTGCATGTCCGGGGGACGCCGTAGCCTGCAGGTCATGCGCCTCACGTTCTCGGCACCGCTGTGGCAGTGGCAGGTGCGGACGGACTCCTGGTGGTTCGTCACCGTGCCGCCGGACGAGTCGGACACGCTCGCCGAGCTGCCGCTGCCGCCGCGAGGCTTCGGGTCGATCAAGGTCAACGTCACGATCGGCGCCACGACATGGTCGACGTCCGTCTTCCCCAGCGACGAGCAGAAGGGCTACGTGCTGCCGCTGAAGAAGGCGGTTCGGCAGGCCGAGGGCATCGAGCCCGGCGCGACCGTCCGCGTCACCCTGGAGCCCGTCGGCCTCTGAACCCGGGTCAGCGGACGATCTCGTCCCGCCCCGCCAGCCAGGCCGCCACACCCTGCACGAGGGCGGAGGCGAGGAGCAGCACCAGCGGCAGAGTCCACGAGCCCGTCATGTCATGGGCGACGCCGAGCCCGAGGGGCCCGCACGCCGCGAGCAGGTAGCCCGCGCTCTGCGCCATGCCCGACAGCTCCGACGTGCGTGCGGCGTCCTCGGTCCGCAGCGCCATGAGGGTGAGCGCCAGCGCGATGCCGCCACCCTGCCCGAGGCCGAGCAGCACCACCCACAGCACCGCGACGTCCGGCGCGAGGAGCAGGCCCAGCAGGCCTGCGGCGATGAGGGCGACGATGACGACGCCGATCGCGCGCTGCCGACGCATCCGCCCGGCGAGCACCGGCGCGACGAACGATCCGACGATGCCGAGCAGGTTGGTCAGGGCCAGGAGCCAGCCGCCCACGGCGACGCTCCGGCCCGAGGCCACGAAGATCTCCGGCAGCCAGGCGTTCACCGCGTAGAACGACAGCGACTGCGTGCCCATGAGGACGGTGACCGCCCAGGCCAGCGGGCTGCGCCAGACGGACCGCGCGGCGTCCGCGGCGGTGGCTCCGGCCGGGCGCAGCGGGACAGGCGCGCGGTTCCCGGCGCGCAGCGCGCGGGGCGCCCACACCGCGGCGCCGCACGCCGCCAGCAGCCCCCAGGACGCCAGCGTGGCGCGCCAGTCCATGCCCGTCGCCGTGGCGAGCGGCACCGTGAGACCCGCCGCGAGCGCCGCCCCGCCCGACAGGGCCATGGAGTACAGGCCGGTCATGAGCCCGACGCGGTCCGCGAAGTCGCGTTTGATCAGCGCCGGGAGGAGCACGTTGCCGAGCCCGATGGCGCACCCCACGGCGAGGGTGCCGAGCAGCAGGGGCGCGAGACCGGGCACGAGCCGCAGCGCGAAGCCGGCGCACAGCAGCAGGAGGCTGCCGAACAGGGCACGCTCCAGCCCCACGCGGCGAGCGAGCCCCGGCGCCACCGGGGCGAGGAGGCCGAAGCACAGCACGGGCAGGGTCGTGAGGACGCCGCCGGCGGTGGAGCTGAGGCCCTCCTCGGCCAGGATCTCGCCCAGCAGGGGCGAGACGGCGACGACGCCGGGCCGCAGGTTGAGCGCGGCGAGGACGATGGCGAGGACGGCGCCCGCCCCGAGCGGGCGACGGAGGCTCACGCGTCCTCTCCCGCCGTCGGCGCGTCGACGAGGTGCGCGCGGACGGCGGCCATCGTCGTCGCGACCGCGCGCTCCGCGGCGTCGACGTCCCCGGCGGCGACCGCCTCGACGACCTCGCGGTGCCCGGGCACGTCCCGGTGAGGGCGGCCGTGCGCGTCGGTGGCGAGGGTGCGGACCAGCACGTGGTCGATCCCGTCGTAGAGCTCGGCGAGCAGGTCGTTCCCCGCAGCCCGCACGAGCTCGGCGTGGAACGCGACGTCGGCATCCCGGAACTCCTGCTCGTCGCCGGCGCGGGCGGCGTCCTCCTGCGCGGCCAGCGCGCCGCGGAGCGCGGCGAGAGCGTCGTCGTCGTGCCGGGACGCCGCGATCCGGGCCGCCCCGCGCTCCAGGACGGAGCGCACCTCGAGCACCTGCAGGGCGTCCGTGGTGCGCGCCCGGCGACCGATCGCCGCGTCGAGGCCGCTGGCGGCGCGGACGTAGGTGCCGTCACCGCGGCGCGGCTCGAGGATGCCCGCGTGCTCCAGGGCCCGGACGGCCTCGCGGACGGTGTTGCGCCCGACGCCGAGGCGGGCGACGAGCTCCGGCTCGGCGGGGATGCGCGTCCCCACCGGCCACTCGCCGCGCTCGACGAGACCGGTCAGGTGCTCGACGACGAGCTCGGACACCTTGCGGGGCGGGGTGATGGGCGAAGCCTCGGTCGGACGCCCCGAAAGAGCCTAACAGCCCATGTTTGGCGCGGAGGGTGACCGGAGCTGCCGCCGGAGCGTCCTACGCCTGTCCTACGCCTGTCCTACGCCTGTCCTACGCCTGTCCTACGCCTGTCCTACGCCTGTCCTACGCCTGGGCCATGCGGACGAACTCGGTGACCGCCGTGGCGATCTGCTGCACGGCGATCGCCGCCAGGAGCAGCCCCGCGATCCGCGACACGAGCGTGACGCCGGAGTCCTTGAGCACCCGCTGGATGACGTTCGCGAACCGCATCGACAGGTACAGGCACACGTGCACCAGCACGATCGCCGCCGCGATGCCGACGAGCTGCGGCGCACCGCCCTCGTCCGAGACCCGGGTCTGCTGGACGAACACCATCGTCGCGACGATCGCGCCCGGCCCGGCCAGCAGCGGCGTGCCCAGGGGCACCATCGCGACGTTCACGCCCTTGTTCCCCGACGGCGCGGGCTCCTCCATCTTGCCGGTCAGCAGCTCCATCGCGACGAACAGCAGCAGCAGACCGCCCGACGCCTGCAGCGCGGGCAACGAGATGCCCATGTAGTGCAGCACCTGCTGGCCGAAGACGGCGAAGACGACGATGACGCCGAAGGCGACGAGGATCGCCTGGCGGGCCGCATGGTTGCGCTGCTTCGCCCCCATCGCCGACGTCAGACCCAGGAACACCGGGACGGTGCCGGGCGGGTCCATGATCACGAACAGGGTGACGAACACCTCGGTGAACAGCGCGGTGTCCAGCACGTGGCTCACGGGCGGATCACGTCCAGCCGACCTCTTTCCTCGATCTGTGCGAGCACCTCGGGAGCGGTGGTGTGCTCCCCGATGCGGTTGAGCTTGCCGGTGCCGTGGTAGTCGCTGGACCCCGTGACCAGGAGCCCGAGGTCGGCGGCCAGCGCGCGCAGGCGCCGCCGGGCGGCGTCGTCGTGGTCCCGGTGGTCCACCTCGAGCCCGGCCAGCCCGACGGCGGCGAGCGCGGCGACGGTCTCGTCGCTCACGGTGCGACCTCGCGCCCCCGCGCCCGGGTGCGCCATGACGGGCACCCCGCCCGCGCCGAGCACGGCGCGCACGGCCACGTCGGTGTCCGGGGCGTAGTGCGGCACGTAGTAGCGGGCGCCCGGGTGCAGCATGGTCGCGAAGGCCTCGTCGCGGGACGCGACGACACCCGCGGCCACCAGCGCGTCGGCGAGGTGCGGGCGGCCCACCGTGGCGTCGTCGCCCGTCTGCGCGACGACGTCGTCCCACGTCACCGGGAAGTCCTCGGCGAGCAGCGCCGTCATCCGACGGGCGCGGGTGAGGCGGTCGGTGCGCGTGCGGTCGCACTCGGCGCGCAGCGCCGTGTCACCGGGGTCGTGCAGGTAGGACAGCAGGTGCACGCTGATGCTGCCGCCCTCCGTCCGCACCCGCGTCGAGATCTCCGTGCCCCGCACCAGCGCCACGCCCGTCACGGCGACCGCGTCCGCCGCCTCCGCCCAGCCGGCGGTGGTGTCGTGGTCGGTGAGCGCCACGACGTCCAGGCCTGCCGCGCCGGCCGCCACGAGCACCCCGTGCGGGGAGTCCGTCCCGTCGGAGGCCCGCGAGTGCGTGTGGAGGTCGATCCGGGGCGGCGTCACGATCATCGATTCTAAGGAGCGGGGCGCACGGGCACGCACGATCCGGGGCCCGCGGCGGTGCGACGTCGGCCACTCCCGGCCGCCCGCCACCCGGCCCGCGGCCTCCGCGGCGCCCACCACACCGTGAAGGCGACGACACAACCTCTCCACCGTGCCCGCCGCTGGAGCCCCCGCCACGCGCGTACCGACGCGGGACGATCGTGAGGATGGATCTTCTCAGCGCCACCGCCGCCACTGCCGCCACCGCTGCTCCCGCCCCGTCCGGGCGCACCCCCGGCGCCGCCGGGATCGTGTTCGTGCACGGCATGCGCACGTCGTCGGCGATCTGGGAGCGCCAGGTCGGGCACGTCCGCGACGCCGGGCACGACGCGGTCGCCGTCGACCTGCCCGCGCACGGCGCACGGCACGGCGAACGGTTCTCCATGCCGCGCGCGTTCGAGGTGCTCGACGAGGCCGCCGGGTCCTTCCCGGCCGGGACCCCTGTCGTCGTGGTGGGGCTGTCCCTCGGCGGCTACACGTCGCTCGCGTGGGCGGCGCACCACGCCACCACCGCCGACGCCCCGCCGCTGGCCGGCGTGGTGGCTGCCGGCTGCACATCCGACCCGAAGGGCAAGCCCGTCGCGCTGTTCCGCGACGTCGCGCACCTCGCCGTCACCGGCACGACGGCGGTGCGCCGCGGCCTGCGCGACGCCTCCCTCGCGTGGCGCTCCGCCCTCACCGGGAGCGCGTCCCGCCCGGGCGGCCTGGAGGTGGCCGCGCTGCTGGGCGACGCGGGCGGCGTCCCGCGCCCCGGGTGGGACATCGTCACCGACGCGCTCACGCACCTCGCCGGCCGCTCCTCCGTGGCCAGCACGCGCGCGCTGCGCGTCCCCGTCTGGTTCGTCAACGGCGCCCGCGACCGGATGCGGCTCGAGGAGTCCCGTCACGTGGCCGCCGCGGACCGTGGTGCGCTCGTCGTCGTGCCCGACGCCGGTCACGACGTGAACTCCGACGCCCCGGACGCCTTCAACCGTGTCCTCACCCGCGCGCTGCACGACTTCGCCCGCGCCTGACACGCTCCCGGGACGCCGACGACGGGTGGGACACTGGGACCATGACCGACACCACCCCCGTCGACGAGTCCGCGCCCGGCGCCACGCCCGGCACCGAGGACCGCGGAAGCAACCGATCCCAGCGCCCCGTCTCGGAGGCGTTCAAGTCGTTCATCACCTCGCAGTGGGGCGAACGCGCCGACCTCGCCGTCGAGCCCGCCGAGGCGGTGCCGTACACGGCCGAGCGCCGGGCGCGGCTGTCCGCCCTGTTCCCGGGCGCGCGCCTCGTGATCCCCGCCGGCCCGCTCAAGGTCCGCTCCAACGACACCGACTACCGGTTCCGGCCGCACTCGGCGTTCGCGCACCTCACCGGCCTCGGCACCGACCAGGAGCCCGACGCCGTGCTCGTGCTGCACCCGGTCGCCGACGCCGAGGGCGACCCTGACGGCAGCGGCAACGGCAGCCACCACCACGCCGTGCTGTACGTGCGGCCGCTGGCCGCACGCGACACCGAGGAGTTCTACGCGGACTCGCGGTACGGCGAGTTCTGGGTCGGTGCCCGGCCGTCGCTCGACGACGTCACCACCCTCACCGGGGTCGAGGCCCGCCACGTCGACGAGCTGCGCGACGCGCTCGCCAAGGACGTGGGCGCGGACGGCGTGCGGCTGCTCGTCGTGACAGGCTCCGACGAGGCGGTGGAGACGCTCGTCGAGGCCATCCGCGAGGAGGCCGGCGTCGAGGCGCAGTCCGAGGACGAGTCCCTGGTCGAGGCCACCTCCGAGCTGCGTCTCGTCAAGGACGCGCTCGAGCTGGAGCACCTGCGCGAGGCCGTGGCCCGCACGATCGAGGGCTTCGAGCAGGTCGTGCCGGCCCTGGAGAAGGCCGTGGCGCACCGCCGCGGCGAGCGAGTCATCGAGACGACCTTCGACGCGCACGCCCGCCTCGAGGGCAACGCCGTGGGGTACGAGACGATCGCCGCCGCCGGTGAGCACGCCACCACGCTGCACTGGATCACCAACGACGGTGTGGTCCGCCGGGGCGAGCTCGTGCTGCTGGACGCCGGCGTGGAGGTCGACTCGCTCTACACCGCGGACATCACCCGCACGCTGCCCGTGGACGGCGAGTTCACCGAGGTGCAGCGCCGCATCTACACCGCCGTGCTCGACGCCGCGGACGCCGCGTTCGCCGTCGCGAAGCCCGGGACGAAGTTCCGCGACATCCACGCCGCCGCGATGGAGGTCATCGCCGCCCGTCTGGAGGAGTGGGGCCTGCTGCCGGACGGCGTGACCGCGGAGGTGTCGCTCTCCACCGAGGGCCAGCAGCACCGCCGCTGGATGGTGCACGGCACCAGCCACCACCTCGGGCTCGACGTGCACGACTGCGCCCAGGCGCGCCGCGAGCTGTACCTGGACGGCGTGCTCGAGCCCGGCATGGTGTTCACCATCGAGCCCGGCCTGTACTTCAAGGCCGACGACCTCGCCGTGCCCGAGGAGTACCGCGGCATCGGCGTGCGCATCGAGGACGACGTCCTCGTCACCACTGACGGCAACGAGAACCTCTCCGCGGCGCTCCCCCGTCGTCCCGAGGACGTCGAGGCCTGGATGGCGCGGCTGCGCGGCTGAGAGCACCACATCCGTTCGGCAACGGGTGGATCTGTTCGGTACGTCTGCGTGCCGAACGGATCCACCCGTTGCCGAACGGACTTCCGCTCCGTCGGCCTCGTCCACAGGCGGACCTGAGGACGTCGCCCGGTCCGGCACGCTCGTCGGCATGGTTCCCGACGACCCGGTCATCCTCGCCGGCGAGCTCCCGCGGTACGTGCTCGACCAGGCCCGGCAGGCCGGCACGACGGCGCGCCGGAGCGGTCGCGCAGGCCGCGCACCGTCAGCTCGCCGCCGACCACGTGTTCAGCCACGAGACTGCCGCCCTGCTGCACGGCCTCCGTCTGTGGCGCCCGCCGACCGCCACCCACGTGCTGCAGCCCTATCGCCGTTCGGGCCGCGCCGCAGGCGACCTGAGACGCCACCGCCTGCGCCTGCCGCCGGAGCACCGCGGACTCCTCGACGGACTGCCCGTCACCACCCTGGCCCGCACCGTGGCGGACTGTGCGCGGACCATGCATCCGCTGGAAGGCCTCGTCATCGCGGACCATGCCGTGGCGCGCGGCCTCGACCTGGCCGCGTGCCGTGCCGCGCTCGGCGTCACGGCACAACGTCACGGCACGCGCCGCGCTGCGTGGGTCCTCGACCACGCCGAGAAGGGCGTCGACTCGGCGTGGGAGACCTGGCTCCGGTACGTCGCACTGCGCTCCGGCCTGCCCCGGCCGGTCACGCAGGCACCGGTCGTCACGGCGCGCGGCACCTTCCACTGCGACCTGGGGTGCCCGGAGTGGGGCGTGTACGCGGAGTTCGACGGGCTGGCCAAGTACCGCGACGGAGGTGTGCGGCCCGGGCACGACGCCGCACAGGAGCTGCTGCGCGAGAAGGCGCGGTTCGACGCCATCCGCGCCACGGACGTCAACCCGGTGCGGGTGACAGCGGTCGGGAACGCCCGTCTCGGCGAGGTGCTCGCCATGCTGGCCGGGCGGTTCCCGGACCACGTGCGCCGGGCGATGCGGACGCACCCGCTGCTGCCTCCGCCGCCCTGAGAGCATCCAGCACGGATCCGTTCGGCAGCCCGTGGATCTGTTCGGCACGTCGTCCTGCCGAACCGATGCAGCTGGTGCCGAACGGAACAGGGCCGGGGTATCAGGGCCGGGGTATCAGGGCCGGGATATCAGGGCCGGGATATCAGGGCTGAGGTATCAGGGCTGGGGCGGACGGTACGGGTCGTCGTGCTCCGACGTCGGGGGCTGCGCGTCGCCTTGCTGTGCAGCGTCCGGCTGTGCGGCCTCCGGCTGCGCGGCGTCCGGCTGTGCGGCGTCGGGCTGCGGTGCCTGCGGCTGAGCGGTGGGCTGCGGGTCGGTGGGGCGCATGGCGCCGTACCGCGGTGCGCCGCTGGGCGTGGTCCAGCGCGGGTCGGGGGTGCGCGGCGCAGCGGGCGTGGTGACGACGGGAGCCGCGACGGTCGGCGTCGCGGCGGGGGCGCCAGCCGCCGCGCCTCGGCGCGCCTTGCCCAGCCCGCCCGGGGACTGCAGCAGCATGGCGCGGGCGTCGCCGGCGTGCTCGGCGCCGCAGAGGATGGCGTACGTGGACGCGACGATCTGCGACGACGACGTGAAGTCACGACGCCCGCCGGTCAGCGCGTAGGACAGCACGGAGAACAGCAGCCCGAAGCCGGCACCGAGGCCGATGGCGACGAGCAGCACTCCCCCCGCCGTCGCGCCGCCGAACAGGCTGAGCAGCAGCCCGACGAAGAAGCCGAACCAGGCCCCCGACAGCGCTCCCGCGAGCGCCACCCGGCCGTACGTGAGCCGCCCGGTGACCCGCTCGACCATGCGCAGGTCGGTGCCGACGATGGTCACGTGCTCGACGGCGAACTTGTGGTCCGACAGGTAGTCGACGGCCTGCTGGGCCTCGAGGTACGTGTCGTACGCGGCGACCTCGTCCCCGGCCGGCGGGGTCGGGACGCGGGGCACGGCGTTCGGGCGGCTGAAGCTCATTCGCCCAGTCTGGCCCAGTCGGGGCCCTGGCACCACCACACCACGCGCCTCCGACCAGCCTCCTACCAGGACCGACGGTGCCCCTCCGCGTAGGCTGACCGACGTGAGCGCGGCAAGCAGGGTCTTTGTGGCACGCCTCGCCGGCACCCAGGTCTTCGACCCGATCGGTGACGAGGTGGGGCGCGTGCGTGACGCGGTCGTCCTGATCCGCGCCAAGGGCGCCCCGCGCGCCGTCGGTCTGGTCGTCGAGGTCGCGGGGCGCCGGCGCGTCTTCCTCCCGTTGACGCGGGTGACGGCGATCGACGCGGGGCAGGTGCTCTCCACGGGCCTGCTCAACATGCGGCGCTTCGAGCAGCGGGCGATGGAGTCGCTCGTGCTGGGCGAGCTGCTGGACCGCACGGTGCGGTTCACGGACGGCTCGGGCGAGGCGACGGTCGAGGACCTGTCGATCACGCGCCAGCGGACGGGCGACTGGCTGGTGGACCAGCTCTTCGTGCGTCGCCGCCAGGCGTCCAAGGGGCTGTCGCTGCGCCGGCGGGGCGAGACGCTGGTGGTGCCGGTGGACGCCGTCACCGGGCTCGCGGGCTCGACGCAGGAGCAGGGCGCCACCAAGCTCCTGGAGGCGTACGAGGACCTCCGCCCTGCCGATCTGGCCGACGTGCTGCACGAGCTCGGTGACACGCGGCGGCTGGAGGTCGCGAGCGCCCTCGACGACGAGCGCCTGGCCGACGTCCTCGAGGAGCTGCCGGAGGACGACCAGGTCTCGATCGTGTCGCGCCTGGACTCAGGGCGCGCCGCCGACGTGCTCGAGGCGATGCAGCCGGACGACGCGGCCGACCTGCTGAACGAGCTGCCCGACGAGCAGGCCACCCGCCTCCTGGAGCTGATGGAGCCGGAGGAGGCGAAGGACGTGCGCCGCCTGCTGTCCTACGACGAGGACACGGCGGGCGGCCTCATGACCACGGAGCCGGTGATCCTCGGTCCGGAGACGTCCATCGCCACCGCCCTGGCGCAGATCCGCAAGCAGGACCTCCCGCCGGCGCTGGCGTCGATGGTGTTCGTGGCGCGGCCGCCGCTGGAGACGCCGACGGGCCGGTTCCTCGGCGTGGCGCACTTCCAGCGCCTGCTGCGGGAGCCGCCGCACGCGTCGGTGGGGTCGGTGCTCGACACGGACACCGAGTGGCTGACCCCGGACGCCCCCGTGGGCCGCGTGACCCGCCTGCTGGCGGCGTACGACCTCCTCGCGCTGCCCGTGCTCGACTCCGAGAAACGGCTGCTGGGCGCGGTGTCGGTGGACGACGTGCTGGACCACATCCTCCCCGACGACTGGCGCGAGCACATCGACGAGAACCTGGAGGAGGTGCCGCGTGGCTGACCGTCTCGACCAGCCGAAGGAGGCCCGGCGCACCCTCATCCCGCGGCCGCAGATGGACCAGGACGCGGTGGGCCGGGCCACCGAGGGGATCGCCCGCTTCCTGGGCACGCCGCGGTTCCTCATCTATCTCACCGTGTTCTGCGCGGTGTGGCTGGCGTGGAACTCGTGGGGGCCCGAGGGGCTGCGGTTCGACAGCGCGTCGAACGGTTTCACCGCGCTGACGCTCATGCTCTCGTTGCAGGCGAGCTACGCCGCACCGCTGATCCTGCTGGCGCAGAACCGGCAGGACGACCGGGACCGGGTCACGGCGGAGCAGGACCGGCAGCGTGCGGAGCGCAACCTCGCCGACACGGAGTACCTGGCACGCGAGATGGCGGCCCTCCGCATCGCGCTGGGCGAGGTCGCGACGCGCGACTTCGTGCGGTCGGAGATCCGCAACCTGCTCGAGGAGCTGGACGAGAAGGAGTCGGAGCGCCGCCGCGACGTCCCGTCGTCCTGACCGGAGCACCGTGACACGTCGCGCGGGGTCCGAGCGGCGACGGACCGCGTCACCGCTCGGACCGCGTCACCGCTCGAACCCCGACGTCCTGGGCCCGACGACCTGGGCCCGGCGTCCTGGGCCCGGCTCGGGCTAGCCGCGGAACGAGCCGGTGGAGTCCTCGAGCTCCGCGACGGTCGTCGAGCGCAGGTCCCGGCCCCGCGTCTCGCCGCCGACGGTGAGCGCGACGATGCCGACGAGGCAGGCCGCGACGATGAAGACCGCCACCAGCCAGGACCCTCCGCCGGCTGCCGCGACGAGGGCGATCGCGACGACGGGCGTCGTCCCTGCCGTGAGCGCACCGGCGACCTCCCGCGAGAACGCGAGGCCCGTGAGCCGACCGACGCCGGTGAACAGCTCGGCGAAGTAGGCCGCCTGCGGGCCGAACATGGCCCCGATCCCCAGGCCGAGGCTGAGCACCACGGCGACGGTGATCGGCAGCGGCGCCTGGCCGCCGTCGATCAGCCAGAAGTAGGGGAACGCGAACAGGGCGGAGAAGACCATGCCGCTGAGGATCACGGGACGTCGGCCGACGCGGTCGGACAGGAGACCGAAGAGCGGCAGCGTCACCATGGTCACCGCGGTACCGATGGTCGTGGCGAGCGGCCCGATGGAGTCCGAGAGCGCGAGCGTGCCCGCGAGGTAGGCCGTGAGGAAGGCCAGGTTGATCGACGAGACGACGTTCTGCGGCGTCTGCGTGAGCACGAGGAGCAGCATGCCCTTCTTCTCGTGCCGGAAGACCTTCTTCACGGGGGCCTTCTCCTGCGCGGGCGCCTCCTCCTGCATCTCGACGAAGGCGGGGCTCTCGACGAGCCGGAGCCGGATGACGAGCGCGACCGCCACGACGACGAGGCTCAGCCAGAACGGGATGCGCCATCCCCAGGCGAGGAAGTCGTCCTCCGGGAGCTGCGTGACCAGGGCGAACACGCCGGAGGCGAGGAGCAGGCCCAGGTAGACGCCCGACGACGGCCACGCCCCGTGCAGGCCGCGGCGTCGAGGATCGGCGTTCTCGACCGAGAACACCGCGGCGCTGCCGAACTCCGCGCCGGCGCCCAGACCCTGGACGAGCCGCAGCACCACGAGGATCACGGGGGCCCAGATCCCGATGGCGTCGTACGAGGGGACGAAGCCCATGAGGAAGGTCGCGCCGCCCATGATGAGCAGCGTGACCACCAGGACGTGCTTGCGGCCGAAGAGGTCGCCCATGCGCCCGAACACCAGGCCGCCCAGCGGGCGGATGAAGTAGCCCAGGGCGAACGTGGTGAAGGCGGCCAGCGTCGCGACCGTGGGGTTGCTGCTCTCGAAGATGATCTTGTTGAACACGAGTGCGGCAGCGGTGCCGTACAGGTAGAAGTCGTACCACTCCAGGGCCGACCCGACGAGGGAGGCGGCCGCCACGCCGAGCGGCGTGTTCTGCTTGGCCTCCTGGTGAACTGCTGAAGACATCGTCGTCCTTTCGCTGTTGCTTCTTGGTCGGTGCCGCCGGTCAGGCGACGCGGCGGTCGTCCATCGCGTCCCGGTCCCAGTCGATCCCGAGGCCCGGGACGTCGGGGGCGACGGCGCGGCCCCCGACGATCTCGATCTCGCCGTGGGTGATCGCCCGCAGCTGCGGGATGTGCTCCACGTAGCGGCCGTTGGGCACGGCGGCCACGAGGCTCACGTGCAGCTCCATGAGGAAGTGGGGGCAGACCTCGACGTCGTACGCCTCGGCAAGGTGGGCCACCTTGAGCCACGGGGTGATGCCCCCGATGCGGGCGACGTCCGGCTGCACCACGGACGCGGCGCCGCGGTGCAGGTAGTCGCGGAACTGGCCGACCGAGTACAGGGACTCCCCCACGGCGACCGGGATCGACGTCCCCGCCGCGAGCCGCACGTGCCCGCTGACGTCGTCGGCGGGCATCGGCTCCTCGATCCAGCCGAGGTCGAGGGACGAGAACGCTGCCGCACGCCGTACCGCCTCGGCGGCGGTGAACCCTTGGTTCGCGTCGGTCATGATGTCGAACCCTGGCCCGACGGCCTCCCGCACGGCGCGGAGCCTCGCGACGTCCTCGCTCACGTCCGGCTTGCCGATCTTGATCTTCGTCCCGCCCCAGCCGGCCTCCTTGGCGGCGACGGCGCCGGCGACGAGCTCGTCCTGGGTGAGGTGCAGCCAACCGCGCTCGGTGTCGTAGAGCGGCACGGTCCGCTGCGCGCCGCCGGCGAGGCGCCACAGCGGCTGACCGGCGCTCAGGCACCGCAGGTCCCACAGCGCGGTGTCGACAGCGGCCAGCGCCAGGCTGGTGATCGCCCCGACCGTGGTCGCGCGGGTCGCGTTGCGCAGGCGGAGCCAGAGGGCCTCGACATCTCGCGGGTCCTCCCCGACCAGCAGCGGGAGAAGGCTCGTGCGCAGCAGGGCGACCACCGACGGCCCACCCGTGCCGATCGTGTACGAGTACCCGGTGCCGGACAGCCCGTCGTCGGTCTCCAGGTCGACGACGATCGTCTCCTGCTTGACGAAGCTCTGGACGGCATCCGTCCGTTCTGTCTCGACCTCGACGTCGATGAGCGCGGCCGTGGCGCTGGTGATTCGGGGCATCTTTGGACCTCTCTCCGTGAGCGACGAATCGTATGCTATATGATTTTCACGCGCTACCGACCTGGGTCGCGCGACCACCGGACACGGCAGAGAGGCACGTCTGATGAAGTTCGCCAGGCTCGGACCAGCAGGGGCGGAGATCCCCGTCCTCCAGACCGACGGGGCCAGCTACGACCTCCGACCGCTGACCGCGGACGTCGACGGCCGGTTCCTCGCCTCGGACGGCCCGCGGTCCGCCGCCGCGCTGCTCGCCGCCGGCCACCTCCAGGAGCTCGACACCACCGGGCTGCGCCGTGGCGCACCGATCGCGCGACCGGGGACGGTCATGTGCATCGGCATGAACTACGCCGCGCACGCCGCCGAGTCAGGGGCGGAGCCGCCGCAGGAACCCGTCCTGTTCTACAAGCCGTCGAACACGGTCGTCGGACCCGACGACCCCGTGACCATCCCCCGCGGCAGCGAGAAGACCGACTGGGAGGTCGAGCTCGGCGTCGTCATCGGCTCCACCGCGTCGTACCTGTCCTCGCCCGACGAGAGCATGGCGCACGTCGCCGGCTTCGTCGTCGCCAACGACCTCTCCGAACGGGACTGGCAGCTCGGGCGCCCCGGCGGCCAGTGGGGCAAGGGCAAGAGCGCGGCCGGCTTCACGCCCGTCGGACCGACGCTCGTGACGCCGGACGAGGTGGACCACCGCGACCTCCGCCTCCGGAGCTGGGTCAACGGGGAGCCGCGTCAGGACTCGTCGACCGCCGACCTGATCTTCGGCGTCGAGGTCCTCGTGCACCACCTGAGCCAGTACCTGGTCCTCGAGCCGGGCGACCTCCTGCTGACGGGCACCCCGGAGGGCGTCGCGCTGTCCGGCCGGTTCCCGTACCTCCGCGCGGGCGACCGCTGCGAGCTCGAGATCGAGGGCCTCGGCAGGCAGCACCAGTCGTTCGTCGCCTGACGCTCCGCGCACCCCTCCCGGCACCTCGCCCCCCTCGAAGCCACCCCCACGCACCCACCCCTCGGACCCACCCTTCAAAGGAGACCGCCATGGCTGACCCGACAGAGTTCTCCGGCCTCGTCGCCGTCGTGACCGGAGGCGCCTCAGGGATCGGCGCCGCCGTCGTCACCAGGCTCCGCGACGGCGGAGCGCGCGTCGCCGTCCTCGACCGTGCGCCCGCCGCCGACTCCCCCGACCTGGCCGTGCCGGTCGACGTCACGGACGCGGCCGCCGTCGCGAGTGGCATCGCGACCGTCGTGGGACACCACGGCGCGATCGACATCGTCGTCAACAGCGCCGGGATCGGGGCTCGCGGCACGGTCGCCGACAACGACGACGCGACCTGGCAGACGGTGCTCGACGTCAACGTGATCGGCCTCGCCCGGGTCTGCCGAGAGGCGCTGCCGCACCTGCGGGTCTCGCCCTCGCCGGCGATCGTGAACGTCGCCTCCATCGCCGCCACCGCGGGCCTCCCCGACCGCGCGCTCTACAGCGCGTCCAAGGGCGCCGTGCTCTCCCTCACCCGGGCGATGGCCGCCGACCACCTCCAGGACGGCATCCGCGTCAACGCCGTCTCCCCCGGCACGGCGGACACGCCGTGGGTCGCCCGCCTGCTCGACGCCGCCGACGACCCGGCCGCCGAGCGAGCCGCGCTCGACGCGCGACAGCCCCACGGCCGGCTGGTCACCGCGGCCGAGGTCGCCGACGCCGTCGCCTACCTGGCGAGCCCGCGGTCCGGGTCCACGACCGGCACCGCGATCGCCGTCGACGGCGGCATGCAGGACCTGCGGACACGACGACCCTGACCCGGGCCGCCGGCGCGGCGCCACCCCGCCGCTGCGCCGGGCGGCTCCGCCGGGCCGCCCCACCTGTCGGCTCCGCCGATCACGAGGGGGGCGCCCGGCTATTGTGAGAGCGTGACACCCGTCTGGCCTGCGGCGCAGCCCTCTCCCCCGCTGTCGCGACGGATGGTCTCCGGCGACGTCTACGCCTTCCTCACCGCGGCCATCCTGCGCAACGAGATCCCGCCGGCCAGCAGGATCAACATCAACTCCGTGGCGAACGCGCTCGGCGTCTCCGCGACGCCGGTGCGGGAAGCTCTCGCGCGGCTCGAGTCGGACGGTCTCGTCGAGCAGGTCCATCTGAAGGGCTACCGGACCACCGGCCTGCTGCGACGCCGGGAGATCGAGGAGCTCTGGCAGTTCAGGATGCTGTTCGAACCGTACGGCGCCGCCCGTGCGGCCACCGTCGGGACCGACGCCGAGCTCGCGACCCTGCGCGACGAGCAGCGCGAGTTCCCCGCGGCGCCCGAGGGCTCGGGCTTCGACGCCTACCGGGAGTTCAGCGCCCACGACTCCCGGCTGCACGACACGATCCTGCGCATCAGCGGGAACGAGGTCATCACGAAGACGTTCGAGCGCATGCACTGCCACCTGCACGCCTTCCGCCTGGCCTACGACAGCTCCGCGGGCTCCGCGACGGTCGACGAGCACGCGACGATCGTCGACCGGATCGTCGACCGCGACCCGGCGGGCGCGTCCGAGGCGATGCTCGACCACCTCGCCCGCTCCCGCGACCGGCTGCTGCAGTTCGTCGGCGACGACGACGGCCCGCCACACGGCCCGCCACACGGCTCGCCACACCGGGCCTAGGCCCAGGGAGCACCACGCACGACGAGACGACGCCCGCAGGAGGACGCGTGGCACGACAGGTGGTGCTGGTCAACGGGCTGCCCGGTTCCGGCAAGACGACGCTCGCGGGCCCGCTCGCGATGCTGCTGGACGCGCCCTGCCTGGGCAAGGACACCGCCAAGGAGGCGCTGGCCGACGCCGTCGACCCGCGCCTGCACGCGGACCTCGGCGTCGCGGCCGCGGAAGTGGTCTGGCGGTTGGCCGCGGCACCCGTGCCGCGCGTCGTCGTGGAGTCCTGGTGGTTCCGGCCGCGGGACCTGGACCACGCGCTGCGCGGCCTGGCGACCGCGGGCGCGGACGCCGTCGTCGAGGTCTGGTGCGACGTGCCGCCCGAGGTGGCGCGCTCCCGGTACGAGGCCCGGGCGGCGTCCCGGAGCCCGGCTCGCCACCCCGTGCACGCGGACGACCGCGACCTGGCTGCGCAGTGGACGGCCTGGTCCGCCCACGGCGCCCCGCTCGCGCTCGGACCGGTGGTGCGGCAGGACACCCAGGGCCGCGTGGACGTCGGCCTGCTCGCCCGCCGCGTGGCCGCCGCCTTCGGGCGTCGTGACCCACGCCGCACCGGCGCCCCCGCCCGCCGGACCTAGGATCGAGGCATGACCACCGGCACCCCCGACGGCCCCGCACCGCTGAGCGATCGCATCCGTACCGCGCTGGCGTCGGTGGTCGACCCGGAGATCCGCCGACCCATCACCGACCTCGGCATGGTCCGCTCGGTCGACGTGCACGACGAGGGCCGCGTCACGGTCGGCGTCGACCTCACCGTGGCCGGCTGCCCGATGAAGTCCACCCTCGTGCGCGACGTCACCGCCGCCGTCGAAGCGCTCGACGGCGTGACCGGCGTGGACGTGCAGCTCGGCGTCATGACGCCCGAGCAGCGGCAGTCGTTGCGCTCGCAGCTGCGCGGCGGCGCCGGCGACCCGGTGATCCCGTTCGCGCAGCCCGGCTCGCTGACGAAGGTGTACGCGATCGCGTCCGGCAAGGGCGGCGTGGGCAAGTCGAGCGTGACGGCGAACCTCGCGGCGGCGCTCGCCGCCGACGGGCTCAACGTGGGTGTGGTCGACGCCGACATCTACGGGTTCTCGATCCCCCGCATGCTGGGCGTGGACCGGCAGCCCACGCGGGTGGACTCCATGCTGCTCCCGCCGATCGCCCACGGCGTGAAGGTCGTGTCGATCGGGATGTTCGTGCCGGCGGGCCAGGCGGTCGTCTGGCGCGGGCCCATGCTGCACCGCGCCCTGGAGCAGTTCCTCGCGGACGTGTACTGGGGCGACCTCGACGTGCTGCTGCTGGACCTGCCGCCCGGCACCGGCGACATCGCGATCTCGGTGGCGCAGCTGCTGCCGGGCAGCGAGATCGTCGTGGTCACGACCCCGCAGGCCGCCGCCGCCGAGGTGGCGGAGCGCGCCGGGTCGATCGCCACGCAGACGTCGCAGGGCGTGGTGGGCGTCGTGGAGAACATGTCGTGGCTGGAGCAGCCGGACGGCTCCCGGCTGGAGGTCTTCGGCTCCGGCGGTGGGCAGCGGGTCGCGGACCGGCTGGGCTCGACGCTCGGCACCGAGGTGCCGCTGCTGGGGCAGGTGCCGCTCGACGTCGCGGTCCGCGCCGCGGGTGACGACGGCACCCCCGTGGTCCTCTCCGACCCGGGGTCCGCCGGGGCCGCCGTGCTGCGCGACGTGGCTCGGACGCTGGCCGGCCGCTCCCGCGGGCTCGCCGGGATGCGGCTGAACCTCAGCCCCGTGCAGGGCTGACGCGCGGTACCCTCGCCCGGGCGCCACGCCGGTGCCCGCCTGCCGTCCCGCGAAGGAGCTGTCCCGCCATGAGCACGCCCGAGTGGCTCGAGTCCTGGTCCGACGAGGACGGCGCGCAGCGCGTGCGCGCCCTGTTCGCGCAGGTCTTCGGCGAGGACGGCGGTGAGCCCGACGGCGTCTGGGCCGCGCCTGGCCGGGTCAACCTCATCGGCGAGCACACGGACTACAACGGCGGCCTGGCGCTGCCGACCGCGCTCCCCCACCGGACGTACGTCGCGCTGCGGCACCGCGACGACGACACGGTGCGCCTCGGTTCGGCGCAGGCTCCGGGCACGCTCTGGACGGCGTCCCTGGCCGACGTCGCCCCGGGCACCGTGACGGGCTGGGGCGCATACGTCGCCGGCGTCGCGTGGGCGCTGGGCGAGGCAGGTCACCCGGTCCGCGGCTTCGACGCGGTCGTCGACTCGTGCGTGCCGTTCGGCGCGGGCCTGTCCTCCTCGGCGGCGCTCGAGTGCGCGGTCGCCGTCGCGCTCGACGAGACCGCCGGGCTCGGGCTCGCCGCCGACGACGCCGGCCGCGCCACCCTCGTCACCGCCTGCGTGCGGGCGGAGAACGAGATCGCCGGCGCACCGACGGGCGGCATGGACCAGGCCGCCTCGCTGCGCTGCACCGCCGAGCACGCCCTGCTCGTGGACTCGCGGCCCGGGCTGTCCGCGCTGGAGTCCGGCACGCCGGTGCCGTTCGACCTCGGCCCGGCGGACCTCACGATGCTCGTCGTCGACACCCGCGCGGAGCACGCCCTCGTCGACGGCCAGTACGCCGAGCGTCGCGCCACGTGCGAGCGTGCCGCGGCCCTGCTCGGGGTGAAGACCCTGCGCGACGTGGACCCGGACCTTCTCGAGGAGACGCTCGCTGCGCTCGCCCCGCACGACGCCGACGGCGTGCTGCGCCGGCGCGTGCGCCACGTGGTCACGGAGATCGCCCGCACGGCACGCTTCCGCGACCTCGTCACGGACGGGCGCGTGGCCGAGGTCGGGCCGCTGATGGTCGCCTCCCACGTCTCCCTCCGGGACGACTACGAGGTCTCGGCCCGCGAGCTCGACCTGGTCGTCGACGCCGCGCTCGACGCGGGCGCGCTCGGCGCCCGCATGACGGGCGGCGGCTTCGGCGGCTCGGCGATCGCGCTGGTGCGGGCCGCGGAGGTCGACGCCGTCGTCGCGGCGGTGCAGGGCGCGTTCGACGCTGCCGGTCTGCGCGCGCCGGGCTTCCTGCTCGCGCCGCCGTCCGCCGCGGCGGGCCGGGTCGCCTGACCGGCGGCGCACGCCCCGCTCCTCCTCGCGCGACCTCGGCGTCGTCCCGGGCTGCCAGCACAGCGGGCCCCTGCCTACGGTGGGTGTTCCCGCCGGCGCCGGAACCCCGGCACCACCGCCGACGGGCCCGATCGTTCGAGGAGGAGCGATGTCAGCACGCACCACGGCGCGCCGGGCAGGCGCGGCGGCGTTCGCCGGCCTGGTCGCGGCAGGGACGGTGGTCGGCGCGACGGCCACCGGCGGCGACCGCGACGGCAACGACCATCGGAACGCGAGCACGTCGACGAGCACGTCGAGCAGGCACGACCATCACCACGGCTGGCACAAGGATCGCGCCCGCAACGTCATCGTGCTCCAGGGCGACGGCATGGGGCTCGCCGCGCGCGAGCTGATCCGGCTCACCACGGAGGGCAAGGACGGCCGTCTCGCCATGGACTCCCTCGCCGAGGCGGGGTGGACCACGACCGACTCCGCCGACCCTGACGACGCCGTGACCGACTCCGCCGCGGCCGCGACGGCGTTCGCCACGGGCGTGCGCACCTACAACGGTGCGGTCGGCGTCGACGCGGACGGCACGCCCGTTCCGACCCTGCTGGAGGACGCGCGGGCCGCGGGCAAGGCCACCGGCCTGGTGTCGACGGCGCAGATCACCGACGCGAGCCCGGCGGCGTTCGGCGCGCATGTCACCGACCGGTACGACCAGAGCGAGATCGCGCGGCAGTACCTCGAGAGCTCCCGGCCCGACGTGCTGCTGGGCGGCGGCGAGGACTGGTGGCGTCCCGCGGGCGACCCGGGCGCGTGGCCCGACAACCCTGCCGAGGACCCGGACGAGCAGAGCAAGGGCACCGAGGGAGACCTCGTGGCGCGCGCCCAGCAGCTCGGCTACACGTACGTGTCCGACGCCGAGGGCCTCGCGGACGCCCACGGCCGACGCCTCCTCGGCCTGTTCGCCAACGAGGAGATGTTCCAGCAGGCGAACGAGGGCGAGGGCGACATCTACTCCCCCGAGGTGCCGCTGGTGGACATGACCGCGAAGGCGCTGGACGTGCTCTCGCGCGACCGGGACGGGTTCTTCCTCTTCGTCGAGGAGGAGGCGATCGACGAGTTCGCGCACCAGGGCAACGCCACGCGCACCATCCAGGCGGGACGCTCCCTGGACGAGACGGTCGCGCTCGCCCTCGAGTTCCAGAAGAAGCACCGGGACACGCTGGTGCTCGTCGTCGGCGACCACGCCACGGGCGGGCTCGCGATCGAGAACGTGGACCCGGACGACGAGTCCGGCAGCGGTTCGACCGCGGAGGACGGGCCGTTCCCGATCCCGGGCTCGGACCTGGAGCTCACCGTCGACTGGACCACGGGCGGGCACACCGGCGAGGCCACCCCGATCACCGCGCAGGGCCCCGGGGCGCAGCGGCTGTCCGGACCGCAGCGCAACACGGACGTGCACGACGCGGTGCAGCGCGCCATGCGCTGACGCGCTGTGAGCGGACGCGTGGCCCCTTCCCCGGCCGGGGCAGGGGCCACGCGTCCGCTCACAGCACCGGCGCTACCACCGGGGCCCACCACCGGGGCTACAGGTCGTAGGTGGCGATCACGGGGGCGTGGTCGCTCCAGCGCTCCTCGTAGGTCGGCGCACGGTCGACCTCGACCTTGACGGCCCGGGCCGCGAGCGCGGGAGAGGCCAGCTGGTAGTCGATCCGCCAGCCGCGGTCGTTGGCGTAGGACTGCCCGCGCCACGACCACCAGGTGTAGGGGCCGGGCCCCTCGCCGCCGTGCACCCGGCCCAGGTCGGCCCACCCGAGCTCGTCGAGCCAGCGGTCGACGTACGCCCGCTCCTCCGGCAGGAACCCCGCGTTCTTGAGGTTGCCCTTCCAGTTCGCGATGTCGACGTTGCGGTGGGCGACGTTCAGGTCGCCCGCCACGACCGCCGGGTGGTCGCCGACCGCGAGCTCCCCGAGGCGCGCGGTGACCTTGTCGAGATGGGCGTACTTGGCCGTCATCGTGTGCTCCTGGCCGGGGCCGTTGGAGCCGGAGTGCAGGTAGGCGGAGACGGCGGTCAGCAGGCCGCCGCCGGGCAGCTCGACGTCGGCCTCGACCCAGCGCCCGGTGTCGACGGGCGGCTCGGGCTCGCCGGCCGGGCCGTGGGCGGCGAGGCCGGCACGGACCGCGTGCAGCGGCAGCCGGGAGGCGACAGCGACGCCGGCACGTCCCTTGATCTCGCTGGGCAGGTGCGCGACGTGCCAGCCGGCGAGGAGCTCGTGCACCAGCTCGTCCGGCGCGCGGACCTCCTGCAGCAGCAGGACGTCCGGGTCGCGGGTGGCCAGCCAGGTGTCCATGCGGCGGCGGAACGCGGCACGGATGCCGTTGACGTTGGCGGTGGCGACGGTGATCAAGGGGGTTCGCTCCGGGAGTAGGTGGCGCGGCTGCTCGGCGTCCGAGGCTACCTGGCGTCGCCGCTCGGACCGGCATCACGACGTCGGCGTCGGAGCGGCCCGGCCGGCGGTGCGCGGGCCGCGGGTCGTCAGCGGGGGCCGAGGGCCCGCCCGCCGGGCCCCCGGCCGGGCGACGGGGCGCTCCCGCAGGTGCCGCACGTGGTCCCCGTAGACGCGCGCGTCCTTGATGGCGGGGAGGCGGCGCACGAGTCCCTGCCACGCGGCGACCACCTCGGCCGTGACGCCCAGCTCTGCGGCGATCGCACCCGCGTGGGCGCCGGTGGCGCGTTCCGCGGCGGCGTACGCCCGCGGGTCGATGAGCAGGCAGGCCGCGTACTCGTTCGCCTGGCGCTCGTCGTGCGGGTCCCCGTGTAGGAGCCCGACCGGCGGGTGGCCGTACCAGGCGTGCCCGAGCTCGTGCGCGAGCGTCGAGCGTTGCTGCGCCTCGCTCATCCAGGCGTTGAGGAGGATCACGCCCTCGTCGAGGAGGAGGAGGCCGCGCACGTGCTCACCCAGCCCGCGGTCCCACGCGACGTACAGGTCCCGCTCGGCGGCGAGGTCCAGCAGCGCCCGCACGGCTCAGCCTCCCGCCTGGCCCTGCTCGTCGAAGATCGAGGTGTCGTCGTGGTGCGCGACCGCGCGCAGCCCCCGGACCTCGTCCTCCGGCCGGATCGACGCGACGCGCGCGTCCGGCCTGGGAGGCGCGGACGCCGCGAGCGCGGCGGCCTCCTCGGCGCGGCGCACGAGGTCCGCGAGCCCGATGCCGACCTCTCGGGCGATCCGCCACACGTCCGCGACCGTCGCCGACGCGACGCCGCTGGACCGCTCGATCCGACCCAGCGTCGACACGGAGATGCCGACCCGCGACGCCAGCTCGGCGCGGGTGAGCCCCCGCCGGGCCCGCCATGCCCGCACCTCGCTGCCCAGCGCATACAGGAAGTCGGCCTCCGAGTACTCCGTGTCACCCATGCGACACAACGTAGCCGCTGCGCCACGATTACACCAGATCTGGCACGACGAGCGGTTGACGCGGTCACATATGACCCCTAGCGTTCCAGTCATGACACCGACGACGTCGCTGAACACCGAGGCACTGGCGATCGGGCATGCGGTCAAGGCGGCGATCTCGCACGCGGGCCTCTCCCAGGTGGAGATCGCCGACGACGCCGGCATCGCGCTCACCAGCCTGTCCCGGCGCCTGAACGGGCACATCCCGTTCACGTTCCCCGAGCTCGTCCGTGTCTGCCGGGTGCTCGACCTCAACGTCGGGGACCTGGCGGAACGAGCGGAACGCATCGCGGCCGAGCTCTCCTCCTGACGACGCGGACGGCCCCGGCCTGGCCGCCCTGCGCCCGCACGACCCCACCCCCAGCGCACAGGTCTTCCCCATCGGCACGACGAAGGAACCCGTATGGAACGACACACCCAGATCCGCGCTGCGGTCGCCGGGACGCTCACACTCGCGATGATCGGCGTCGGGACCACCGCGGTCGCGGCAGAGGACCCGACCGACAAGGTCGCCGACCTCATCGACAAGGTCGCACCCCACCAGGGTGAGGTGGTCGACGTCGAGGCACACGGCGCGGCTGTCCGGGCCAGGACAGACATGGTGACGACGACCGTCCCGCTCGACCCCGACGCGCCGGTCTCCCTGACGAGCCACGACGCCGCGACGCCCTCCCTCGAGGTGAACCTCCCCGACGACCTCTCGCTCGACACAGGGACGGTGGCGGACGACGGCACCGTCGTCTACCACGCGCCCGGCCGCGAGACGAGCGCCGCCGTGCAGAACCTCGACGACGGCTCGGTGCGCCTGCAGACGATCACCGCCGACCCTGACGGGCAGCGCAGGTTCACCTACACGTTCGGCGACGACGTCATGCTGTCCCAGGCCGGCGACGGCACGGTCGAGCTGCTCGCCCCGCGCGAGGAGGGCGGTGCGATCGTGCTGGGCGTGGTCGACCGCCCGTGGGCCGCCGACGCCGCCGGCCGGCCGGTCGACACCGAGTACCGGGTGGTCGGCGACGCCCTCGTCCAGACGATCCACCCCGACGCCGCCACCGTGTACCCCGTGGTGGCCGATCCCCGGGTGGACCCCGGGTTCGCCACCCTCACGGTCCGGTTCACGAAGAAGGAGACCCGCAAGCTGCGGGACGGGGCCACCGCGGGCCTCCTGGCGGCCTGGCTGCCGTTCCCCTTCGGCGCAATGGTCGCGACCGCCTCGTACCTCGTCCAGCGGCAGGCGAGGTCTGCGGCCTCGCAGCGCAAGTGCGTGAAGATCGTCATCTACGGCTATCCACCCGTGGCGACCTGGTGGCCCCACACCTACTCCGGCGGCTACTGCAGGTGACACCGGGGCAGCGGACGGGAGGTATCGCGTGATTCTGGCAGCCCTCGGCGGGGTGCTCTCCGCTGTGCTGACGGCCTGCGCCCGGACGGCTCGTCGCTGGTGGTGGTACGTGCTGTCGGCGGCGGTGACGATCCCCCTGCTGCTGATCGTCAGCTCCCGCGGGTCGGACGCCGCCGTCGGTGTGTTCCTGGCGCTCATCGTCGCCGGCGCGTGGGTACCGGAGACGGTCGTCGCCCGGGCCCGTCGGCGCGCCGGCAGGTCGGAGCCTACGGACTAGCGTGCCGCGGCCGCCTCGTGGGCGGCCGGGGTGGCGGCCAGCGGTGCACGCCCCCACCGGGTGTGGGGGCGTGCACCGCGCGCCGGTCGCCGACCGGTCACTCGCCGCGCGAAGCGGCCTCGAGCGCGGCGACGTCGATCTTGCCCATCTTCAGCATCGCGTTCATGACGCGCAGGTGGGCCTCGGTCGTGTAGTCGCCACTGAGCTCCTCGAGGCGCTTCGGGATCACCTGCCAGGACACGCCGAAACGGTCCTTGCACCATCCGCACGGCCCCGGCTCGCCGCCGTCGGAGGTGAGGATCTCCCAGTACCGGTCCACCTCTTCCTGCCCGTCGACCTGCAGGTAGATGCTGAACGCCTCGTTCAGGCGGAACTCCGGCCCCGCGTTCAGCCCGGTCACAGGTAGACCGGCTACGGTGAACTCGACGATGAACGGTTCGCCGGCCTCCGCCCCGGGCACCCCCTCGGGCGACGTGAGCACAGACTCCACCGACGATCCCGGGATGTGCTCGGCGTAGAAGCTCGCCGCCTCGTGCGCGCGGTTGTTGCCGAACCACAGGTGCGTGCGTGCGGTCACCATGGCCGCCCTCCTTCCGACGAGCACCGTCCCTCACGGCCGGTGCGAGCACCCTTCCGACCGACAGACGAACCGGAACTCATCGGTGTCGGTGCACCCACCGGCCGCACGTCGACGAAGGTAGAGAGATGCCGCTTCCCGTCAGCCCCGAAGTCCTGGTCGTGCTGGGCACCCGCCCGGAGGCCATCAAGCTGTTCCCCCTGATCCGCCGCCTGCAGGAGCACCCCCGGCTGCGCCCCGTCGTCGTCACGACGGGCCAGCACAAGGAGCTGGTCGACTACGTGCTCCAGACCACGGGGTGCGACGTCGCCGCCGACCTCGGGGTGGGCCGGCCGGGCCTGACGCTCAACCAGCTCTCGTCGTCCGTCATCGCCGGCCTGGACGAGTTCGTCGCCGGCCGCTACGGGCCGCCGCCCGAGCACATCAGCGGCCGCGTCCGCGAGGACCGCTACCCCGCCGCCTGCATCGTGCACGGCGACACCTCCAGCGCGGCAGCGGCGGCCGTGGCGGCGTTCCACCTGCGCATCCCGGTGGGCCACGTCGAGGCGGGCCTGCGTACCGGCACCACGCTGTCGCCGTTCCCCGAGGAGCTCAACCGCCAGCTCGTGGGGCGCATCGCGTCGTTCCACGCGGCGCCGACGCGCAACAACGTGCAGAACCTGGTGCGCGAGGGCGTCGACATCGGGCGGACCTACGTCACCGGCAACACGGGCATCGACGCGCTGCAGTGGGCCGCGGCCCGCGAGGTGGCCTACGGGCGCCCGGAGCTCGAGTGGCTCGAGCACGACACGACGACGCGCGTGGTCACCGTCACCGCCCACCGGCGCGAGAACTGGGGCGAGGGCATCACGGACGTCGCCCGAGCGGTGCACCGCCTGGCCGACGCCCACCCCGACGTGCGGTTCGTCGTCCCCGTGCACCCCAACCCCCGCGTCGCGCGAGCCATGCACGCCGAGCTCGACGACGTCCCGGAGGTGACCCTCACCGCCCCGATGGAGTACCTGACGTTCGCCCGGCTGCTGGCCCGCTCGACCCTCGTCCTCACCGACTCCGGCGGGATCCAGGAGGAGGCGCCGGCGCTGCAGGTGCCCGTGCTGGTGGCCCGCACCACCACGGAGCGCAGCGAGGGCGTCGAGGCCGGGACCCTCGAGCTCGTGGGCACCGACCCCGACACCATCGTCGCCGCCGCGACCCGCGTGCTGAGCGACCCGGCAGCCCACGCGGCGTTCTCCCGCCAGCCCAACCCCTACGGCGACGGGCACGCCGCCGAGCGCATCGTGGCCGCGCTGGAGCACCTCGTGTTCAACACGCCCGTGCCCCAGACCTCCGGTCCCGGCTTCGTGCGGGCCCAGGTCCTGGAGTGGGCGGGGTTCGCCCGCACCGACGCCCTCGACGGGCCCGCGTTCGTGCGCGAGCCCGCCCCCGTCGACCACGTGGCCCAGGACCTCGAGGACGTGGTGATCGCGCCGAAGTCCACCGTCGACCCGTACGACGCGGTGGGCGAGTGAGCGTCGTCGCGACCGCCACGACGGCGGCGGCCACCGCCCCCTGGTGGGACCCCTACCGCGGGATGCCTCCGGGCGTGCAGCTCCTCATGTGGTTCCTGCTCGCGGTCACCCTCGTCACGGTCGTCGTCCTCGTCTGGCTGGTGGTGCGCGCCTGGTTCGAGCGGCGGCGGCAGCGCCGTGCCGTCGAGCAGGCGCACGAGGACGAGTACCTGTGGGTGTTCGTGGTGCCCGCGCTGAACGAAGAGGTGACGATCGCCGACAGCGTGAGTCGGCTCGTCGCCGTCGAGGCCACCCACAAGGCGATCGTCGTCGTCGACGACGGGTCCGACGACGGCACGCCGGAGGTGCTCGCCCGGCTGCGGGCCCAGGTGCCCGAGCTGCAGGTGCTGCGCCGCGAGCTCCCGAACGCCCGGGTGGGCAAGTCGGCGGGCCTCGACGACGCGTGGGAGTTCGTGCACGCGGAGGTGCTCGCCGGACGGTACGCCGGCTGGCCGACGACCAAGGTGGTCGTCGGGGTCGTGGACGCCGACGGACGCATCCCGCCGGACGCCCCGCGCGCGCTGGCGGGTGCGTTCACCGACGAGCGGGTGGGCGGCGTGCAGGCGCTCGTGCGCATCTACAACCGCCGGCACTACCTGACCTGGGGTCAGGACGTCGAGTTCGGCGTGATGGCGTACGTGTACCAGCTCGGGCGCTCGGCGTGGGGCACGGCCAACATGGGCGGCAACGGGCAGTACGTGCGGCTCGCCGCCCTGGACGACGTCGTCGTGACCGAGAAGCTGCCGCCGGGCGTCGAGCGCGGCCCGTGGCGGGACCGGCTCACCGAGGACCAGGACATCGGCGTCCGCCTGATCCGCGCCGGCTGGCGCGGACGGCAGACGGTGCTGACCAGCGTGGAGCAGCAGGGCGTGACCCGGCTGCGCCGCCTGTTCAAGCAGCGCGTGCGCTGGGCGCAGGGCAACTGGCAGGCCTTCTCCCTCCTGCGTGGTGCGTTCCGGGCGCCGGTGTCGCTCGGCGCCCGGCTGGACCACGTCGCCTACCTGCTCATGCCCCTGCTGCAGCTGCTCATGGGTCTCGGCCTCGTGCTGTCCCTCGCGTTCTGGCTGTTCGGGGACGTGCCGTTCGTCTCCGGCTGGTGGCCGTCGCTGGTGTTCTTCGCGACGCTGACGCTGGTGCCGAGCTTCCTCACGCTGCTCATGACCACCGAGCCCGGCAGGCACCCGTTCCTGCGTGCCGTGTTCGGGCTGGTCCCGTACATGCTCTACACGTGGCTGCTGTGGCCCGTGGTCGTGGTGGCGCTGGTCCGCGAGCTGCTCGGCCACCGCGGGTGGACCAAGACGGACCGGGAACCGCTCGACGCGAACCTGCCCGGCGAGGCCGTCGACGACGCGGGGCAGGTGCCCGCGAGCTGACCCAGGGGTCGCGTCAGGACGCGGCGAGACGCGCCTTCTCGACCTCGACGTCGAAGGTCGCGGCGGGCCACTGCGGGTCGATGTCCTCCAGCGCGTCCAGCAGCAGGGCCTGCACCGCGAGCCGCGCGTACCACTTCGCGTTCGCCGGCACGACGAACCAGGGGGCGTGGTCGGTGGACGTGCGCTCGAAGACGGTCTGGAAGGCCTCCATGTACCGGGGCCACAGCAGGCGCTCGTCGACGTCACCCGGGTTGTACTTCCAGTGCTTGTCGGGGCGCTCGAGGCGCTTGCCGAGCCGTTCCTTCTGCTCCTCGGGCGAGATGTGCAGCATCACCTTGACGATCCGCGTGCCTCGCGCGACGAGCTCCGCCTCGAACGCGTTGATCGCGCCGTAGCGGCGCTCGATCTCCTCGGGCGAGGCGAGCTCGCGCACCTTCCCGATGAGCACGTCCTCGTAGTGCGAGCGGTCGAAGACGCCGATGTACCCCGCCTCCGGGACCTCGCGCTCGACGCGCCACAGGAAGTCGTGCGCCAGCTCCTGCGGCGTCGGCTTCTTGAACGCCACCAGGTGAACGCCCTGAGGGTCCGTCGCGCCGATGACGTGCCGCACGATCCCGCCCTTGCCTGCCGAGTCCATGGCCTGCAGCACCAGCAGCACGGCCGGCGCGGACGGGTCCTCACGGCTCTGGGCGTACAGGCGCTCCTGCAGCTCGTCGAGCTCCTCCTCACCGGCGAGGAGGTCGGCCGCGCCGTCCTTCTTCTTGCCCTGGTACCCGGGCTTCGCGTCGGGGTCGACGTCCGCGAGGCGGAAGCCCTCCCCGACCCGCAGCAGCTCGCCCGGCTCGCCCGACCACCCACGCTGGCTCTTCGCGATCATGCAGAAATGATGCCCCCAGACAGGAAGCGCGTCGCGGGAGACGCGGGACCTGGCCCGCGGCTGACCCCAGCGGACGCAACGAGCGTGCTGACGTGCTCCTCAAACCCGAGGTTTGAGGAGCAAGTCAGCACGCTCGT
>NZ_JBSHCR010000032.1:0-48325 GCF_053615895.1 Isoptericola sp. NPDC055881 | reverse complement strand
CAACGGGGGGTGCCCCCGGTTCTTCGTAATCTTTTGGGCCCAACCCGCCTGTTCGGCAGCGCCGGGTGGGTCAGAAGTCCCAGTCGTCGTCCTCGGTGGCCACGGCCTTGCCGATGACGTAGGACGAGCCCGAGCCGGAGAAGAAGTCGTGGTTCTCGTCGGCGTTCGGGGACAGCGCGGCGAGGATGGCCGGGTTGACCGCCGTGTCCTCCTTGGGGAACAGCGCCTCGTAGCCCAGGTTCATCAGGGCCTTGTTGGCGTTGTACCGCAGGAACGCCTTGACGTCCTCGGTGAGGCCGAGCTCGCCGTACAGGGCGTCGGTGTACTCGACCTCGTTCTCGTACAGCTCGAAGAGCAGCTCGAAGGTGTAGGCCTTGAGCTCGTCCTGCTCGGCCTGGCTAACCTGCGCCAGGCCCTTCTGGTACTTGTAGCCGATGTAGTACCCGTGCACGGCCTCGTCGCGGATGATGAGGCGGATCAGGTCGGCCGTGTTGGTGAGCTTGGCGCGGCTGGACCAGTACATCGGCGCGTAGAAGCCGGAGTAGAACAGGAACGACTCGAGCATCGTCGAGGCGACCTTGCGCTTCAGCGGGTCGTCGCCCCGGTAGTAGTCGAGCACGATCTCGGCCTTGCGCTGGAGGTTCGCGTTCTCCTCCGACCAGGCGAAGGCGTCGTCGATCTCCCGCGTCGAGATCAGCGTCGAGAAGATCGACGAGTAGCTCTTGGCGTGCACCGACTCCATGAACGCGATGTTGGTGTACACCGCCTCCTCGTGCGGCGTCAGCGCGTCCGGGATCAGCGACACCGCGCCGACGGTGCCCTGGATCGTGTCCAGCAGCGTGAGGCCGGTGAAGACGCGGGTGGTCATCAGCCGCTCGGCGTCGTTGAGCGTGTGCCACGACTGGATGTCGTTCGAGACCGGCACCTTCTCCGGCAGCCAGAAGTTGCCGACCAGACGGTCCCAGACCTCGAGGTCCTTCTCGTCCTGCAGCCGGTTCCAGTTGATCGCGGTCACGCGATCGATGAGCTTGAGCTTCCCCGTGGGCGCCATCTTCTTCTCTTCCCCGAATTCCCGATAATTGCTCAGAGCACTCACAGCATGCAGCTGACGCAGCCCTCGATCTCCGTGCCCTCGAGGGCCATCTGGCGGAGACGGATGTAGTACAGCGTCTTGATCCCCTTGCGCCAGGCGTAGATCTGCGCGCGGTTGACGTCGCGCGTCGTCACGGTGTCGGGGAAGAACAGCGTCAGGGACAGGCCCTGGTCGACGTGCTGCGTGGCCGCGGCGTACGTGTCGATGATCTTCTCGTAGCCGATCTCGTACGCGTCCTGGTAGTAGTCCAGGTTGTCGTTCGTCATGTACGGCGCCGGGTAGTACACGCGGCCGAGCTTGCCCTCCTTGCGGATCTCGATCTTGGCGGGCACGGGGTGGATCGACGACGTCGAGTTGTTGATATAGCTGATCGACCCGGTGGGCGGCACGGCCTGCAGGTTCTGGTTGTAGATGCCGTGCTCCATGACCGAGGCCTTGAGCGCGCGCCAGTCGTCCTGCGTCGGGATGGCGACGCCGGCCTCCGCGAAGAGCTGCGCGACACGCTCGGTCGCCGGCTTCCACTCGCCGTCGGTGTACTTGTCGAAGTACTCGCCGGTGGCGTACTTGGAGTCCTCGAACCCGCCGAACGCCTTGCCCCGCTCGATCGCGAGGCGGTTCGACGCCGCGATCGCGTGGTAGGCGACGGTGTAGAAGTACAGGTTCGTGAAGTCGACGCCCTCGTCGGAGCCGTAGTAGATCCGCTCGCGGGCGAGGTAGCCGTGCAGGTTCATCTGCCCGAGACCGATGGCGTGGCCGAGCTCGTTGGCGTGCCGGATCGACGGGACCGACTCGATGCTGGTCTGGTCGGAGACGGCGGTCAGCGCCCGGATCGCGGTGTCGATCGTCTTGGCGAAGTCCGGCGAGTCCATCGTCTTCGCGATGTTCAGCGAGCCGAGGTTGCAGGAGATGTCCCGGCCGACGTGGTCGTAGGACAGGTCCTCGTGGAACGTCGACGGCGTCGAGACCTGGAGGATCTCCGAGCAGAGGTTCGAGTGGGTGATGCGGCCCTTGATCGGGTTGGCCTTGTTGACCGTGTCCTCGAACATCACGTACGGGTACCCGGACTCGAACTGCAGCTCGGCGATCGTCTGGAAGAAGTCGCGGGCCTTGATCGTGGTCTTCGTGATGCGGTCGTCGGCGACCAGCTCGTCGTACTTCTCCGAGATGGAGACGTCGGCGAACGGCTTGCCGTAGACACGCTCGACGTCGTACGGGCTGAAGAGGTGCATGTCCGCGTTCTGCTTGGCCAGCTCGAACGTGATGTCCGGGATCACGACGCCCAGCGAGAGGGTCTTGATGCGGATCTTCTCGTCCGCGTTCTCCCGCTTGGTGTCGAGGAACCGCATGATGTCCGGGTGGTGCGCGTGCAGGTACACCGCGCCCGCGCCCTGGCGCGCGCCGAGCTGGTTCGCGTACGAGAACGAGTCCTCGAGCAGCTTCATCACGGGGATGACGCCGGACGACTGGTTCTGGATGTGCTTGATCGGCGCGCCGTGCTCGCGGATGTTGCTCAGCAGCAGCGCCACGCCGCCCCCGCGCTTCGACAGCTGCAGGGCCGAGTTGATGCCGCGCGCGATGGACTCCATGTTGTCCTCGATGCGCAGCAGGAAGCAGGAGACGGGCTCGCCGCGCTGCGCCTTGCCCACGTTGAGGAACGTCGGCGTCGCGGGCTGGAAGCGGCCCGAGACGACCTCGTCGACGATGTCGCGCGCGACCTGCTCGTCGCCGTCGGCGAGCCCGAGCGCGACCATCGACACGCGGTCCTCGAAGCGCTCGAGGTACTTCTTCCCGTCGAACGTCTTCAGCGTGTACGACGTGTAGTACTTGAACGCGCCGAGGAACGACTCGAACTGGAAGTCCTTCGAGTACGCGAGCTGGAACAGCTCCTTGACGAACGTCCGCGAGTACTTCTCCAGGACCGTCGGGTCGTAGTACTTGTTCTCGACCAGGTAGTCGAGCTTCGCGTCGAGCGTCTCGAACTGGATCGTGTTCGGCACCACGTGCTGCTGGAAGTAGGCCGTGGTGGCCTCGCGGTCCTTGTCGAACTGGATCTTGCCGTCCGGTCCGTACAGGTTCAGCATCGCGTTGAGCGCGTGGTAGTCCAGCTGCACGCCCTGCAGCGGCACGGGGATGGCCCCCGCGACCTCCGGGGCGGCCGTCGAGCTCACGCCGAGATCAGTGACTGTCGTTGCCAAAATCGTCCCAATCCGTCACGGACGCGCGCGGCGTCCTCAGCCGTCCCCAGGAGTTCGAAGGCGTACAGGTAGGGCACCTGGCACTTCGCGGAGATGATGTCGCCGGCGATGCAGTACGCAGCGCCGAAGTTGGTGTTCCCCGCGGCGATGACGCCGCGGACGAGCGACCGGTTGTGCGGGTCGTTGAGGAACTCGCGCACGCGCCGTGGCACGGCGCCTCCCTCGTTGCCCCCGCCGTAGGTCGGGACCATGAGCACGTAGGGCTCGGTCACCGTGAGAAATCCGTCCGACTTGTGCACCGGGATCCGGTGCACGGACATGCCGAGCTCCTCGAGCTCGAGGCGTCGGACGAACCGGTGGGTGTTCTCCGACACGCTCGAGAAGTAGACGAGAGAACTCATGGTCAGCCTCCCCCCGGATGCTGCTGCCCGACCGGTGCGCTGCGGCGTCGAAGACGCACGGCGCCCCGGGTCGGGATCGAAGCCCGGGGCGCCGGCCGTGTGTGGGGTGCGGGCCGCGAGCGGCCCGCGAGTGTCGAGACCGGCGTCAGGCCGAGACGGCCTGCTGCGCCGCGACCGCGGCGATCTGGTCGGGGCGGAAACCCGACCAGTGCGTGTCGCCGGCGACGACGACCGGGGCCTGCAGGTAGCCGAGCCCACGCACCATCTCGAGCGCCTCGGCGTCCTGCGTGATGTCGACCACCGTGTACTCGACGCCCTTGCGGTCGAGGGCGCGGTAGGTCGCGTCGCACTGCACGCAGGCCGGCTTGCTGTAGACCGTGATGCTCATGTGTCTCTCCCTCTCTGCGCTCCCCCGCCGGGGGGCTTGGTCCGACCCGTGCTGCGGCCCTGCGAGCCGGTCCCCTCGGTGGGCCCGAGAGGGGCCTGGACCAGGGATGACGCCCGCGGAACTACGCCCGTGTGCTTTGTTCGAAGGGCTGTGCGCCCCGCGTGCTCCAAACACTACACCTAGTGGTTGGGGCGCGCGCGGGACCGACATCTTGTGGTTGACATCCGTGTCATTCATCGAACGCCCCTCGTCCGGCGACCCTGTCGACAGCCTTCCACGAGGGTCTGACATCCCTCGTCCACAGGGTCCCGGGGTCTCCGTCCCCACCGCCTGTGCGCCTCCGTCCGCAGCACCGTGCGGTTCCCGCCCCGATGTCCACAGGCGGTGGGCGACGGGTGTCCACAGCATGTGCGCGACGCGGTCGCGCACCGCGTGCCGGCCGACGCCAGGGCACCGGCCCATCCCGCACCCGCCGCGGGCCGGGCAGAACGGACATTCGAGGCTCGGATCGGGTCGCGAACTCGCCCGGATCGTCGGCGTGTCGCGTGTGGTGGCGTGTCCCACAGCGGACGGGCAGCCGCCGTCACCCGCGGCCGGTCTCCCGCCCCGGCGCCTGCCAGCCCCGCGGGTCGAGACCGCCCGGCACCGCGGTGGCGGGGGCGTACGGCGCGCGGGTGAGGTGGAACGTGCCGACGTCGAGGGCCTCCGCGGGAGTGCCCGGCGCCACGACGCGCAGCCGCTCCCCCAGCCAGTAGCCACCCTCCACGCCCGTCCAGCCGCCGTCCTGCGTCCGCCCGAAGACGGTGCTGCGGCCGCCGTCGGCGCTCAGCTCCAGGCGCCCGTCGCCACGCCTCGCCAGGGTGTAGGCCATCGGGCCCCAGTACCAGGTGCCCGTGAGCGCGAGCACGGCCGGGTCGTCCACCGGCTCGACCCGCGGGCCGACCGCGGGGGCGGGCAGGTCGCCGAGCAGCTCCTCCAGGAAGGAGGCGTCCCCGAACCCCGCCGTCGAGCTGCCGCACACGGCGACGACGTCCCCCGTCGCAGGGTCTGCGCGCACCGTGGCGGTGAACCCCGGCACGCTCCCGCCGTGGCCGACCGTCCGCCGCCCGGCCCCGGCGCCGGTGTGGTGCACGGAGACCCCCAGCCCCCAGGCGGCGGTGAACGGCCGCCCGTCGTCGTCGACCACGGCGCGCGGGGTCGTCATGCGCCGTCGCCACTCCCGCGAGAGCACGCCGTCCCCGGCACCCTCGGCTCCCTCCCCCCGGCCGGCACCGACCAGCCACGACCCGAAGCGCACCAGGTCGGCCGGGGTCGACCACACCTCCCCGGCCGGGCCCATCGCGCCGTAGGTCGCGACCGGCTCGACGAGCACGGCGTCCGCGTGCGGGTGCACCGCGTACCCGACGGCCGCGTCCGGGGCGGGCGTACGTCCGGTGCGGTCCATGCCCAGCGGCGCCCAGACCTCGTCGCGCAGCACCGCGTCCCACGGGCGGCCGTGCGCCAGCTCGAGGAGCCTGCCCAGCACGGCGTAGCCCACGTTGGAGTAGTGGAACCGCTCGCCCGGCTCTCGCTGCGGCTCCGGGCCGGACGCGACCAGCTCGTCCCAGGTTCCCGCGCCGTGCCGCTCCCACCAGGGCCCGGGCGGCTCGGCGGGCAGCCCGGAGGTGTGCGTGAGCAGGTGCGCGACGGTGGCGTCGGGGACGGGCGCGTCCGGCACGTGCCGCCCCACCGGGTCGTTCAGCCCCAGCCGGCCCGCGGCGGCCAGCCGCAGCACGGCCACCGCCGTCATCGGCTTGCTGATCGACCCGACGCGGAACACCGTGGCCGGGCCGGCAGGCGCCCACCCCGCGGTGCCGGCCCACACGAGCTCGCCGGCCCGGCCCACCGCGGCGGACAGGGCTGGCACCCGGGCCTCCTGGGCGCGGCGCCGGAGGGCGTCGTCGAACCGGGTGAGGTCGGAGCGGGCAGCGTCGGACGAGTCGGGTACGGGGACGGACGAGGAGACGGGTGGCCGGGCGGTCATGCCCGCACGCTAGCGCCCGGGCGACCAGGGGGCGACGGCGTCGACCGGCGGCAGCTCGCCGGACGTCACGAGCCGGCGGTACCAGTGAGCCGAGTCCTTCCACGTGCGCTCCCCGGTCGGGTAGTCCACGTGCAGGATGCCGAACCGGCGGGAGTAGCCGTAGCCCCACTCGAAGTTGTCCATGAGCGACCAGGCGAAGTACCCGCGCACGTCCGCGCCCGCGTCCCGGGCCACGCCGAGGGCCTCGACGTGGTCGTGCAGGTAGGCGACGCGACGGTCGTCGTGCACGCGGCGCACGCCGCCGTCGAGGACGAGCTCGTCGTCGAACGCCGCGCCGTTCTCGGTGACGGCGAGCGGCAGGTCCGGGTAGGTGCGGTGCAGCCCGACCAGCAGGTCGGTGAGCCCCGACGGCTCGATGTTCCAGCCCATCGCGGTGTACGGGCCGGGCTGCTCGACGAACTCGACGTCGGTGACGCCGATCCACGGGCTGTGGCCGGACGCGCCGTGCCCGTCGTTCTCGGACCGTTCGCCGTCGCCCGCGAAGTGCCGCACCGTGACGGTGGAGTAGTAGTTGACGCCGAGCACGTCCAGGGGCTGGCGGACCAGCTCGAGGTCGCCGTCGTGCACGAACGACCAGTCGGAGACGTGGGCCGTGCCCGCCAGCAGGTCCTGCGGGTACGCGCCGTCGAGCATCGGGCCGAGGAACGCGCGGTTGGCGAGCGCGTCGATGGTCCGGACGGCCTCGGCGTCGGCCGCGGACGACGCGTCGGCCGGCCGGATCGCGTGCAGGTTCAGCGTGACCGACACCTGGGCGCCCGGCAGCACCTCGCGGATCGCCCGCGCGGCCAGGCCGTGCGCGAGGTTGAGGTGGTGCACGGCGGCGAGCGCCGCGGCGGGCTCGGTGCGCCCGGGCGCGTGCACGCCCGAGCCGTAGCCGAGGTAGGCCGAGCACCAGGGCTCGTTGAGGGTGGTCCAGGCGTCGACGAGGTCACCGAGCTCGGTCGCCATGTGCCGGGCGTACTTCGCGAACGCCTCCGACGTGCGCCGGTCCGTCCAGCCCCCGGCGTCCTCGAGCTCCTGCGGCAGGTCCCAGTGGTACAGCGTGACGTACGGGCGGATGCCACGGTCGCGCAGGGCCTGCAGGAGACGCCGGTAGAACGCGACGCCCTCGGGGTTGAGCGGCCCGCTGCCGCCCGGCTGCACCCGCGGCCACGAGATCGACAGCCGGTACGCGTCCACACCGAGCCGGTCGAGGTGGTCCACGTCCTCGGCCCAGCGGTGGTAGTGGTCGCACGCGACGTCTCCGGTGTCACCGCCCTGGGTGCGGCCCGGTGTGTGGGAGTAGGTGTCCCAGATCGACGGCCCGCGGCCACCCTCGGTCGCGGCACCCTCGATCTGGTAGGCGGCCGTGGCCGTGCCCCACAGGAAGTCGGCAGGAAAGGTCCGTGCGTTCACAGCGTGATCCTCAGCTCTCCGGGTCCGGTGGAGGTGGCGACGCGGCCGTCGACCCGGGCGCTCCAGCCGCCGGGCGCGTCGTCGGTCGTGACGACGATCTCGTCGCCGGTCCGGCGCACGCGGAACCGGGCCGCCGCGCCGTCGGGGCCGCCGGTCGGCACGGCCGTGACCTCGTCGTAGCCGTCGGGCAGCTGGACGAGGCGCAGCTCGACGTCGTCGGCCCAGGCGTAGTCGGGGCGGTCCGTGCGCGCGCCCACGGGCAGGACGGTGCCGGGCCGCACGAGCACGGGCAGCGAGTCGACGCCGTGGGTCTCGGTGACCCAGCGCGGCCCGGTCACCGTGGCGTCGTGCCCGCCGTCCGCGCCGTCGAGCAGCCTGGTCCACGTCCCTTCGGGCACGTAGTACTCGACGGTGCCGTCCGCGGTGAACACGGGGGCCACGAGGAGCGAGCCACCGAGCATGTACTGCATGTCCACGCCGTAGGTGCCCCGGTCGGCGGGGAACTCCAGCACCATCGGCCGCATGATCGGCGTGCCGTCGGTGTGCGCCTGCTCCCCGGCCGCGGCGAGGTAGGGCATGAGCGACATCTTGAGGTGGCTGAAGCGGCGCGCGACGTCCACCGCCTCGTCGTCGAAGGCCCACGGCACCCGGTACGACGACGAGCCGTGGAAGCGGGAGTGGCTGGACAGCAGCCCGAAGGCGAGCCACCGCTTGAACACCGCGGCGTCGGGCGTGCCCTCGAACCCGCCGATGTCGTGGCTCCAGTAGCCGAAGCCCGACAGGGCGAGGGAGAGGCCGCCGCGCAGGGACTCCGCCATCGAGGCGTAGGTCGAGTCGCAGTCCCCGCCCCAGTGCACGGGGAACTGCTGGCCGCCGGCCGTCGCCGACCGGGCGAAGACCACGGCCTCGCCGCGCCCGCGGCGGCGCTCCAGCAGGCCGAACACGGCCTCGTTGTAGAGCTCGGCGTAGTAGTTGTGCATCTTGCGGGGGTCGGACCCGTCGTGCCAGACGACGCCGTCGACGGGGATGCGCTCGCCGAAGTCGGTCTTGAACGCGTCGACGCCCTGGTCGAGGAGCCGCTCGAGGTGACCGAGGTACCAGGCGGTCGCCTCGGGGTTGGTGAAGTCGACCAGCGCCATGCCCGCCTGCCACAGGTCCCACTGCCAGACGCCGCCGTCGGTGGTGCGCAGCAGGTAGCCCTTGGCCCGGCCCTCCGCGAACAGGGGCGACCGCTGCCCGATGTAGGGGTTGATCCAGACGCTCACCTTGAGGCCGCGCTCGTGGAGGCGGGCGAGCATGCCCTCCGGGTCGGGGAAGACGCGGGGGTCCCACTCGAAGTCGCACCACTGGTACTCGCGCATCCAGAAGCAGTCGAAGTGGAAGACGCTGAGCGGCAGCCCGCGCTCGGCCATCCCGTCGACGAAGCCGGTCACGGTGGCCTCGTCGTAGTCCGTGGTGAACGACGTCGACAGCCACGGCCCGTAGGACCAGGCGGGCACGCGTGCCGGCCGGCCGGTGAGGGCGGTGTACCGGCGCAGCACATCCTTCGGCGTCGGGCCGGCGATGACGTAGTACTCCAGCGCCTGGCCCTCCACCGAGAGCTGGACGCGGGTGTTCACCTCGGAGGCGACCTCGAGCGACACCCGCTCCGGGTGCGCGACGAACACCCCGTACCCCTTGCTGGTGAGGTACAGCGGGACGTTCTTGTACGCCTGCTCGCTGGACGTGCCGCCGTCCTCGTTCCAGACGTCGACCGACTGGCCGTTCTTCACGAACGGTCCGAACCGCTCCCCCAGCCCGTAGACGTGCTCCCCCGGGTCGAGCGTGAGCTGCTCGTGCACCCAGGCGCCGCCCGCGTCCGGGCCGGACGTCGCGGTCATCGCGCCCACCGACTTCGGCAGGCTGGAGGTGAGCACCCGCCCGTCGTGCTCGAAGTCGACGTGCCAGCCGGCGCCGCGGTGCACCCGCACCGACAGCCCGCCCGTCTCCAGCACCCCGGTGGTGTCGTCGACCTTCACCACGGGCCGGAAGCCCGGCTCGGGCGTGACGGCGAACTCCGGCCCGCGGTGCGCCGCGCCCGCGAAGTGCTCCACCCGGACCTTGACCACCCCGGGGGCGGGCGAGGAGTACGTGACGGTGAGCATCGGCCGGTTGAGGGTGTCCCCCCGGCGGCGGACGGGCGCGGTCGGCGCGTAGACGGTCATGCTTCCGGTGGCCTCGTCGACGCGGACGTCGTCGACCTCGACCGCGTACAACGGCTCGATGCCGCGGCGGGTCTGCCAGTAGCCGTCGGTGAACTTCATCAGGGCTGCACCCACTTCGTGCTGTCGGGTTCGATGATGGCGGACGGCCCGGGGGCTCGCCGCACGAGGGTCGGGGCGCTCACTTGACCGCGCCGGCGGTGACGCCGCGGGTGAGGGTGCGCTGGAAGATCAGGAAGAAGACGAGGGCAGGGACGAGCGAGACGAGCGCGCCCGCGTTGGTCGTCGGGGCGTCCATCATCCGGTCGCCCTGGAGCGACGCGAGCGCGATCGGGACCGTCTGCGTGTCGTGCGTGGTGAGCATGACCAGCGGGATGAAGAACTCGTTCCACGTCCAGATGAAGAAGAAGATCATCAGCACCATGAGGGTGGGGCGCACGATCGGGAACACCACCTGCCACAGGATCCGCCAGCGACCCGCCCCGTCGAGCGCCGCGGCCTCGAGCAGCGCCGGCGGGAACGTGCCGAGCACCGAGGCGAGCAGGTACGTGCCGAAGGCGGACTGGATCACCGTGAAGATGATGATCACCGACCACTGCGAGTTCGACAGCCCCACCTGCCGGGCCATGTCGAAGAGCGGGTAGACGAGCGCCTCCTGCGGCAGCATGTTCGCCAGCAGGAAGAGCAGCACGACGACCATGCGGCCGCGGATCCGGCCGACGCCGATCGCGTACGCGTTGAGCAGCGACAGCACGCACCCGGCCACCGCCACCACGGCCGAGATGAAGAACGAGTTCCACAGCTTCACCGGGAACTCGGTGCGCTGCCAGAAGTTCACGAGGCCGTCGAGGTAGAGGCTGCTCGGCAGGCTGAGCGGCCCGTGCTGCGTGTAGTCCTCGGGGGACTTGAACGCGTTGAGCAGCATGACGAGCAACGGAGCCAGCACGAGCAGGGCGACGACGACGGCGCCGGCCAGCACGAACCAGCGCGCGGCACCTCGGCGGTGCCGGCTGCGCTCGCGCGGCGTCGGCGGTCGTGGCCCCTGGCTCGTGGCACGGCCGGACGGCGGTGCCTGGACGGTCGCGGCCATCAGCGCCCCACCTCCTCGGCCCGCTCGGCGCGCGACTGCAGCGCGAGGATGACGACGGCCACCACGACGATCACCACCGTGAGCACGGTCGCGACGGCTGCGCCGTAGCCGACCCGCGACTTGTCGAAGAAGTTGAGGTACGAGTAGTAGCTGGGCACCAGCGTGGAGCTCTCCGGTCCGCCGCGCGTGAGCACGTAGATCGGCCCGAACACCTTGAGCGCCGCGACCGTGCAGGTCAGCGTCACGACGAACGTCTCGGGGCGGATCTGCGGGATCGTGATGGCGCGGAACCGCCGCCACCAGCCGGCGCCGTCCAGCTCCGCGGCCTCGTAGAGCTCGGGGTCCACCCGCTGGAGCGCGGCCATGAAGATCACGACGGGGTAGCCGATCTGCACCCAGATCAGCACGAGCATGACGCTGGGCAGGGCGGTGCTCGGGTCGCCCAGCCAGTTGGGCGGGTCCGCCACGCCGAGGGAGCGCAGGATCTCGTTGAGCGCGCCCGTCTGAGCGTTGAGGATCCAGTTCCACAGCACGCCCGCGACCGCGACGGGCAGGATCTGCGGCAGGTAGTACGTGGCGCGCAGGACGGCGGCCGTCCGGGCGCCGAAGCGGCGTCCGAGGTAGTCGAACAGCACCGCCGCGAGCAGCAGGCCGATCGCCGTCGGCACCAGCACCATCGCGACGATCATCGCGATCGAGTTCTCGAACGACGTCCAGAAGGCGGCGTCGTGCCAGAGCTCGGCGTAGTTGTCGAGGCCCACCCAGGTGAGCGGGGCCAGCCCGCCGCGCCAGGAGAAGAGGCTGATGTACACGTTGGTCACCAGGGGGTACCCGATGACGAGGACGAAGAGCGCCGCACCGGGCAGCAGGTAGACCAGGTAGGGCAGGGAGGTGCCGCGCCGGCGGCGGGCGCGCGCGGGGCGGCGCGCCGCCGGGGCGGTCGTGGTGGCCGTCATGTCGTCACTCGCCGAGCAGGTCGGCCTTGCCGTCCGTGTAGGCCGACTCGAGACCGTCGAGCACCTGGTCGGGGGTCTTCGACTGGTTCACCAGCGACTGCAGCTGGCTGACGATCGTGTCGTAGTAGCCCGGCACCGGCCAGTCGGGGTAGAAGGCCAGGCCGTCGTCGTCGAGGATCGTCTGGAAGTTCTCGGTGAGCTCGCGCGTGCGCTCGTCCGTGATGGTCGACGCGTCGCCGGCGACCGGCAGCCCGCCGGCCTGCGCGAGCACGTCCTGCACCTCGGGTCGCAGCGTCGTGTCGATGAACTCGGTGGCGAGGGACGGCGAGTCGGCGTTCGTCGGGACCACCCACAGGTTGCCGGACGAGCCGACCTGCAGCGTGTTGCCCGGGAAGTTGAACTGTCCCCAGTCGTCCTTCATCTCGGCGGCGACCCGGCCGAACCACCAGGACCCGGAGACCATCATCGGGTAGTCGCCCTTCATGAACGCGACGCCCATGTCCTCGGCGGTGAGCCCGGCGGAGTCGGACGCGACGTAGCCGTCCTTGATCCACTCGTCGAGCTGCTGGGTGGCGGCCGTCATCTCGGGTCCGTGGAAGTCGACGTCGCCGTCGAAGAGCTGGTACTGGTCGACCAGGTCGCGGTCGGCGTTCGCGAGCACGAGCTCGTACCAGAGCTGGCCCAGCGGGTACTCCGCACCGGCCTCGGCGAGCGGCGTGACGCCGTCGTCCTTGAACGCCTTCATGACGTCCTCGAGCTCGTCGAGCGTGGTCGGCACCTCGAGGCCCGCCTTCTCGAACATCTTCTTGTTGTAGTAGACGCCGACGAACTCGCCGTAGTTGGGCACCCCGTACCAGTCGCCGGAGCCCATGAGGCCGTTCTTGTCGTAGCGCGCCGTCGTCTGCAGCGAGCCGGAGAGCTTGTCCGCCCAGCCGTCCTCCTCCGCGGCGTCGGTGAGCGGGGCGATCAGGCCCTGGGCCGCGAGCTGGCCCGCCGTCGCGTTGCCCTTGTTGTACTCCATGACGTCCGGGACGTCGTCCCCGGTGAGGACGATCTTCGCGTTCTTCTGGATCTGCTCGAACGTCTGCTTCTCGACGTCGACCGTGACGTCGGGGTGCTCGTCCTCGAAGATCTCGATCGCCTTGGCCCAGGCCTGCCCCATGGCAGAGTCGTCGTTCTCGTAGTGCCAGATGGTCAGGGTCTTGTCGTCGGTGTCGCCACCGCCGGAGGCGGTCCCGCCCCCGGCTCCCCCGCCGCCGACGCAGGCGGTCAGCGTCAGGGTCGACGCGGCGATCAGGGCGACCGCCTGGGCGGTGCGCGCGCGGTGCAGCATGGGGTCCTCCTCGTCGAGATCCTTCGCCGCGGCTCCGGTGGTCGTGCCCGCCGCGACGAGGCGCCGTCGACGATCCGTCGATGGATCATCGAAGCGCTTCGACGGTGAGTATCGTCCCCGGGCCCGGCGAACGTCAAGGCCACCGCTCACCGCCTGGCAGACGCGGCCTCGCGCTCACCTCTGCGCTGTCGAAACGTTTCTCGCGCCCACTACTCTCCTCCCATGGAGGACCTCCCTGCGACGACGCACGTCCTGCACGACGACCGCAGCGCGACCCGGTGGGTCGAGGCCTATCCGGTGGGCAACGGGCACCGCGGCGCGATGTGCGCGGGGCGGGCGGGCGTCGAGCACCTGTGGCTCAACGACGGGACGGCGTGGTCCGGGACCGCCCCCGCCGACCCGCTGGCCGGCGCCCGCGCCCGCGGTCCCGAGCACCTCGCCCGCGTGCGTGCGGCCGTCGCCGCCGGCGACGTGCGCACCGCCGAGGCGCTGCTCGCCGACACCCAGACCCCGTGGGCGCAGGCGTACCTCCCGCTCGCCGAGGCGGACGTCGCGGTCACGTCCGACGACGAGGGGCCGGGCGACGGGCCGACCCCGCGCGCCCGCTCCGCCGGCCGACGGGAGCTGGACCTGCGCACGGGCGTCGCGACCCACACGTGGGAGCACCCGGTCGCGGGCACCGTCGTCCAGGAGACCTGGGCGGACTCCCGCGGCGGACCGCTGGTGCACACCGTCCGCGCCGAGCGGCCCGTACGCCTCGCCGTCCGCGTCGACAGCCTGCTGCGGGCGTCCTCCGCCCCGGCCCCGGCCGCCCCTGCGACGCTCGTCCGCGCGGTCGACCTGCCGGTCGACGTCCCGCCGACGCACCACCCGGAAGGCACGATCCGCTACGCCGCGGACGGCCGGACGGGCCTCGTCGCCGTGGCCGCCCCCGCGGACCCCGACGCGACGGTCGTCGACGGCACGCTGCGCACCGGCGCCGCGCGCACCCACGTGCTGCTGGTCGCGACCGCGACGACCGACCCGCCCACCGACCCGGGCGGCGAGTCGGGGGCGCCCGCCACCCAGCGGCTCTCGGCGCAGCTCGACCTCGCCGCGGACGATGGCGGCCCCGCGGACGCCGGCGCGCTCCGCGAGCGCCTCCGGGCCTCCCACGTCGCCGAGCACGCACGGCTCTACGGACGCGTGCACCTCGACCTGCCCTCGCCCGCCGGCGCGGCGACGCTGCCCGCCGCCCGCCGCGTGACCGCCGCCCTCGACCGCCCCGACCCGGGGCTCGCGGCCCTCGCGTTCCATCACGGGCGTTACCTGCTGCTGTCGTCGTCGCGCCCAGGGGGCCTCCCCGCCACCCTGCAGGGCCTGTGGAACCCCTGGCTGCCGGGCCCGTGGAGCAGCGCGTACACCCTGAACATCAACCTGCAGATGGCGTACTGGGCGGCCGGGACGACCGGGCTGGCGGAGTGCCAGGAGCCGCTGCTGGACTTCGTGCGACGGCTGGCGGCGGGGCCTGGCGCCGCGGTCGCGCGAGACCTGTACGGCGCCGCCGGCTGGGTGGCGCACCACAACTCGGACGCCTGGGGCCACGCCGCGCCGGTGGGCCACGGCCAGGGCGCGGCCCAGTGGTCCGCGTGGGCGCTGGGCGGCACGTGGCTCGCCGAGCACGTCGTGGAGCACCACCGGTTCACGGGGGACTACGAGGCACTGCGGGCCGCCTGGCCGGCGCTGCGCGGGGCGGGCGAGTTCGCGCTCGACTGGGTGCAGACCGCAAGGAGCAGCACCCGGGTACGCGCCTGGACCAGCCCGTCCACGTCCCCGGAGAACCGGTACGTCGCGCCGGACGGCGACCCGGCCGCGGTCGCGACCAGCACGGCCATGGACGTCGCGCTCCTGCGCGCGCTCGCCTCCGGCTGCCGAGAGGCGGCGGCCGCGCTGGGGCTCGCCGACGCGGACGCACCGTGGCTCGCGCCCCTCGAGGCGGCCGTGGCCGCGCTGCCCGACCCGGCCGTCGGGTCCCGCGGCGAGCTCCTGGAGTGGGACCGCGAGGTTGTCGAGGCGGAGCCGGAGCACCGGCACCTGTCCCACCTCGTGGGGCTGTTCCCGCTCGGCACGCTCGACCCGGTCACGACTCCTGGCCTGGCGCGCGCCGCCGCCCGCAGCCTGGAGCTGCGCGGCCGGGAGTCGACCGGCTGGTCGCTCGCCTGGCGCATCGCCCTGTGGGCCCGGCTGGGGCAGGGCGGGCGCGCCCACGACCAGGTCCTGCTGGCCCTGCGGCCGGCCGACGACTCCGGCGGACGGCACCGCGGCGGTCTCTACCCCAACCTGTTCAGCGCTCACCCGCCGTTCCAGCTGGACGGCAACCTCGGCCTCACGGCGGGCGTGGCGGAGATGCTGCTGCAGTCGCACCGGCGCGCGGACGGGCGGGTCCGGCTGGACCTCCTGCCCGCCCTGCCCGCCGCATGGCCCGACGGCGCAGTCACCGGCCTGCGCGCCCGGGGCGGGGCGGAGGTCGACCTCGACTGGCGCGACGGCGTGCTCACCGGGGCGCACCTGCGTGCGCCCGCCGGTCGCGCCCTGGACGTCGTCGTGCACCGGGGCGACACGGAGGGCGCCGACGGCACCGGTGTCCTCGTGCGGGTCCGCGCGGGCGCTACCGTGATCCTCGACGTGGCCCGCGACCTGCCGGTCGCGGGCGCTGCCGTCCCTACCGCACCCAGGAGCTAGCCGTGGCCACCATCGAGGACGTCGCGAAGGCGGCGGGAGTCTCGGCGTCGACCGTCTCGTACGTGCTCTCGGGCAAGCGCTCGATCTCCGCACCGACGCGCCGCCGGGTCGAGCAGGCGATCGCGACCCTCGGCTACCGCCCGCACGCCGGGGCGCGCGCGCTCGCGTCGTCCCGCACCAACGTCATCGGGCTCGTGGCGCCGCTGCGCTCGGGCGTCGACGTGTCCGTCATCATGCAGTTCGTCACCGGCGTCGCCACGCATGCCCGCGACGTGGACCACGACGTGCTGCTGCTGACCCAGGACGACTCCGGCGGCATCGAGCGGGTGGCTGCCGGCTCCATGGTCGACGCCATCATCGTCATGGACGTCGAGGCCGACGACCCGCGACTGACGGTCCTGCAGTCGCTGCGGCAGCCGACGGTGCTCATCGGGCTCCCGCGCGACCCGGCGGGGCTGAGCTGCGTGGACCTGGACTTCGAGGCGGTCGGCCGGCTCGGCGCCCGTCGGCTCGCTGACGACGGCCACCGTCAGGTGGCGCTCATCGGCTCGCCGCCGGAGGTCCTCGACCGGCACACGTCGTACGCCGACCGCGTGGTGCGCGGCTTCCGCAGCGCGTGCACGGAGGCGGGGCTGGCCCACGACGTGGTGCCCTGCGAGCCCACGCCGGACGGGGCGCGCCGCGCCGTGGACGCGGTGCTCGACGACGCCCCCCGGACCACCGGCCTGGTGGTCCACAACGAGCGCGCGCTCCCCCACGTCCTCGCCCGCCTGGCCGAGCGGGGGCGGGACGTGCCGGGCGACGTCGCCGTCGTGGCCATCTGCCCGACGGACGTGGCTGTCGCCCAGCGCATCCCGCTGACCAGCATCGACATCCCCGGCGAGCTCATCGGCGGGGTGGCCGTGGACATGGTCGTGGCACGTCTCGACGGCGGTCAGCCGGCCGAGACGCGGCTCATCGCCCCCGTGCTGACCCCGCGCGCCAGCACCGCTCCGCGCCCGACCGCCGCCTGAGCCCCGGGCGCCTGGCGCCCGTCCACCGCACCCTCACCTCCGCCCCCGCGGCACGGTGTCGTCGAATCGCATCGACTCGGTACGCGTCGAATCTCCGTGCACTCATCGACGGACAACCATTGCGCCGCGCCCGCTCGGAATGATATTTATTCGAAGCGCTTCGACGTGGCCTGCGCCACACCGGGAAGCGCGAGACCATCACGAGGGAGTGACAGGTGAGCCTCACCCAGGGAGCGCCGCTGCTCGACGGCGCCGCCGCCACCGCAGCACCGGACCCAGACCGGCAGCCAGGGCGCGACGACGAGGGGCGGCCCGCGGGGCCCGTGCGACGGGCGGGCACCAAGCCCTCCCGGACGATGTTCCTCGTCATCCTCCCGTTCCTGCTCCTCGTCCTCGTGTTCTCGTACCTGCCGCTCGCCGGCTGGGCGACCGCCTTCTTCGACTACAAGCCCGCGCTGGGCCTCGGGGGCAGCGAGTTCGTCGGGCTGCAGTGGTTCCGGATGCTCGTGTCCTCCCCCACGCAGCTCCAGCAGATCGGGCAGGTCATGGCGAACACGCTCGCCATGAGCTTCCTGGGCATCGCCACCTCCCTGCTGCCGGTGTTCTTCGCGATGCTCCTCAACGAGATCCGCGCCCCGTGGTTCAAGAACGCCGTGCAGACCCTGACGACGCTCCCGAACTTCATCTCGTGGGTGCTCGTCTACATGATCGCGTTCTCGCTGTTCTCCACCTCGGGCCTCGTCAACTCGGTGCTGCACGACTGGGGCCTGATCACCACGCCGATCAAGTTCCTCGACACGGGCGAGCACGTGTGGCTCACGATGCTGCTCTGGAGCCTGTGGAAGGGGCTCGGGTGGGGCGCGATCATGTACCTCGCCGCCATCTCGTCGATCGACCCCGCGTTGTACGAGTCCGCCCGCATCGACGGCGCCGGACGGTTCCAGCTGATGCGGTACATCACCTTCCCGCAGCTCATGCCCACGTACGTGGTCCTGCTCGTGCTGTCCGTGGCGAACATGCTCAACAACGGGATGGAGCAGTACTACGTGTTCCAGAACGCCTTCAACAAGGAGCACATCCAGGTGCTGGACCTGTACGTCTACAACATCGGGATCACGGGCAACAGCCTGTCCATGGCGACGGCGCTGGGCATGCTCAAGAGCGTGGTGTCCGTCCTGCTCCTCGTCACCGCCAACGCGATCGCCAAGCGCGCCCGCGGCACGTCGATCATCTGACCGGAGGACGTGACATGCCGACCACCAGCCCTGTCTTCCGGCGCACCCGAGGGGACATCCCCTTCGCGGTCGTGAACTACGCCGGGTTCCTGCTCTTCGCACTCCTGTGCGCCTACCCGTTCTACTTCCTGATCATCAACTCGATCAGCGCCAACGACGTGAGCGCCCTGGGCGACGTCCGGCTGTGGCCCGAGGGGCTGCACCTGTCGAACTACACCCAGATCCTGCAGCTGAACGGCCTCACCGCGGCCACCGTCGTGTCGGTGGCGCGCACCGTCATCGGCACGGGGTGCACGGTCCTGGCCTCGGCGTTCCTGGGCTTCATGTTCACGCAGGAGCGGATGTGGAAGCGCTCCCTGTGGTACCGCCTCGTCATCTTCACGATGTACTTCAGCGCGGGTCTCATCCCCATGTACATCACGATGAAGACGCTGGGGCTCACCAACTCGTTCTGGGTGTACATCCTCCCGGCGATCGTGCAGCCGTTCAACATCATCCTCGTCAAGACGTACGTCGAGTCGATGCCGCGGTCGCTGCAGGAGGCGGCCGAGATCGACGGCGCCGGCACCATCCGGATCTTCTTCCGGATCATCCTGCCGAACATGACGCCGATCCTCGCCACCGTGGCGATCTTCACGGCCGTGGCCCAGTGGAACTCGTTCCAGGACACGCTGCTGTACATCACCGACCAGAAGCTCTACTCGCTGCAGTACCTGCTCTACACGTACACGAACCAGGCGAGCAGCCTGGCGCAGGCCGCGCAGAACGCCCAGGGAAACCTCGGGGCCATCGCGTCGGCCGCCACCACGCAGACGCCGACGTCGATCCGCATGACGGTCGCGGTGCTCGTGGTGCTGCCGATCGTCTTCATCTACCCGCTGTTCCAGCGGTACTTCGTCAAGGGAATCATGCTCGGCGCGGTCAAGGGCTGACCGCGTCTCGTCGCGCACGAAGGGGTGTCATGAAACTCAGGAGATCCGTCGCCATGGTGGTGGTCCCGGTCCTCGGGGCGCTGTCGCTGGCGGCCTGCACGGCCTCAGGGACCGACGACACGTCGGGCCCGGTCAGCATCGACCAGGACTGGTCGAAGGCCGACCCGATCACCGTGGACGTCTACGACGGCCTGGCCAACTACATGGGGATCCAGGGCGGGTGGTTCGGCAAGATCGTCAAGGACAAGTTCAACATGGAGCTCAACATCATCGCTCCCAACGTCGCGGGCGGCGGTGACACCCTCTACAACACCCGCGTCTCGGGCGGAGAGCTGGGTGACCTCGTCGTCGTCGACAAGGGTCAGCAGATGGACGAGCTCGTCGAGGGCGGCCTGCTGCTGGACGCCTCCGACTACTACGGGTCGATGAAGAACGTCGCGACGTACGACCCTGCGGTCCAGCACCTCAACGAGGGCAAGGACGGCGTCTACGGATTCCCGACGTCGGTCTCCTCCCTCAAGCCGACGGAGTCGTCCGAGGGCATCGACCCCACGTTCGGCCCGTACCTGCGCTGGGACCTGTACGCCGACGCCGGCTACCCCGAGATCGGCACGCTCGAGGACCTCCTGCCGGTGCTGAAGACCATGCAGGACGCGCACCCGCAGACCGAGGACGGCAAGCCCGTCCACGCCATCTCGCTCTTCAAGGACTGGGACGGCAACATGATGGTCACGGCGAAGCAGCCCGCGACCCTCTACGGGTACGACGAGATGGGCTTCGTCCTCGCGAAGGCCGACGGCTCCGACTACCAGAGCATCGTGGACAGCGACTCGCAGTACGTGCGGGCGCTGAAGTTCTACTTCGACGCCAACCAGCTCGGCCTCGTGGACCCGGAGTCCACCACGCAGAACTACGACACGATGTTCTCGAAGTACCAGAACGGCCAGGTGCTGCTGTCGTGGTGGCCGTGGCTCGGCCAGTCCGCGTACAACACCGAGCAGAACATGGCGGACGGCAAGGGCTTCGAGCTCGCCCCGATGGCCGACCAGCGGATCTTCTCCTACGGCGCCGAGGTGTACGGCGGCAAGCAGATCATCGGCATCGGCTCCAAGGCGGAGGACCCGGCCCGCCTGGCCGCGTTCGTCGACTGGTTGTACTCCCCCGAGGGTGTCCTGGCCAGCGCGTCGGAGACCCAGGGCGCCGCGGGCCCGGAGGGCCTCACCTGGGAGAAGGGCGACGACGGCGCCCCCGTGCTCACCGACTTCGGCACCAAGGCGATCCTCGAGGGCGGTGCCGACGTGCCCGCCGAGTGGGGCGGCGGCACGTACAAGGACGGCGTCTCCACGCTGAACGTCTCCACGGTGCTCCCGATCGACGAGAACCCCGACACGGGCTACCCGTACAGCTACAAGTACTGGCCGAGCTACCAGAAGACGACCAGCAACCCGGTGACCGACGACTGGTCGTCGCACATGGGCGACCCGACCTCGACCATGGACTACCTGCAGAAGAACGACCAGGTCGTCGTGGCCCCGGGCTCGAGCTTCGCCGCCCCGGCGGACAGCTCCGAGATCGAGGCGATCCGCAGCCAGGTCAAGGCAGCCATCATCGAGCACTCGTGGAAGATGGTCTTCGCCAAGGATCAGGCGGAGTTCGACTCGCTGCTCCAGGGGATGCAGCAGACGGTGGAGGGTCTCGGGTACGCCAAGGTCCTCGAGTTCGACATGGCGAACGCCAAGGCGCAGGACGACGCTCGTGCCGCCGTCGCGAAGGAGTTCGGGTGACCCACCGTCAGCAGTGACGGCTGAGCAGTGACGGCGAAGGGCTCGGGCAGCACGCCCGAGCCCTTCGTCGTGCCTGCCCAGGGTCACTGCCCCGAGTGCGGGCTCACCGGCTCGAGCTCGGCGGGATGGGCCTGCCGGCGGCGGAACACCCCGTGCAGCAGGAACGCGCAGACGTAGGCCCCGAAGGAGAACCCGATCGTGCCGGCGAGGAAGAGCGTCTGGGGCAGCACGGCGGCGACGCAGGCCGCGCCCACCGGCAGGAGCACGAGACCCAGCGTGCGTGCCGGCTCCGCCAGCGGCAGCAGGAGAGCGTTGCGCAGGGTGCGGCGCAGAGGCGCGTCGAACCAGGCCACGAGGGCGAGCGCGTACAGCAGGGCCGCCAGCAGGTAGCAGGCGCCCAGGAGCGCGAACGCCCCGGCCACGGCGCTGGGCACGCCGGTCATGGAGAGCCAGAAGACGCCGCTGAAGACGAGCATGGCCGCCGGGAGCCCGAGCGCCGCGAGCGCCGCCGTCCCGCGCCAGGCGTTGCGTCGCAGGGCGACGACGAACCCGCGCACGAGATGGCCGCGCTCGTCGTCGGCGTACCGGAGCGTCACCTCGAGCAGGGCGCTCGTCGCCGCACCGACGGTCACCACCGGCAGGCACGCCAGGAGGTACAGGACGTTGAGGACCACGAACAGGATGAACGTGGTCAGGCCCTGCACCCCGCGGCTGTCGGGGTCGATCCTCATGGCGCGACCTCCTCGTCCGGTGCCTCGACCGTGAGCCGGTGCCGGGCCGGAAGGTCGACGCTCGACGGCCCGGCCGCCAGCGTGTACGCGCCCGGCGGGACGCGCAGGACGCCGTCGAGCATCCCCGCCGTGGCGCCCTGCTCCCACACGGCCAGGCGGGAGACGTCGAAGGGGACGTCGACGGCGGCCTCCTCGCCCGGGGCGACCCGCACGCGCCGGTAGCCGAGCAGCAGCCGGACCGGCGTGGCAGCCGGGCCGCCGAGGGAGTAGACCTGCACGAGCTCGTCGGCCGGACGGTCGCCGTCGTTGCGCACGCTCACGCGGGCGGTGACCACGTCCGGGCCCGCGGGGTCGGACGGGTGCAGGGGCGGGTGGTCGCGCGTCGGCTCCGGAGCGGGCACGGCGCGGTGCGTCAGGTCGAGGCCCGTGTAGGTCACGGGGGCGTAGGTCAGGCCGTGGCCGAAGGCGAACGCGGGCGCGCCGCTCTCGCCTTCCGGCAGGTGGCGGTAGGTGACCTGCTGGCGGCGCGTGTCGTAGTCGAAGAGGTCGCCCGCCTGCTCGGGCCGTGCCGGCCAGGTCTGCGCCAGCCGGCCCGTCGGCTCGACCGCGCCGGTCAGCACGTCGGCCAGTCCGTGGCCGAGCTCCTGACCGCCGTGGCTGCTCCAGACCACCGTGCCGGCGTCCTGTGATCCGGGCCCGAGCACGTAGGGGTAGCTCGACACGATCGTCAGGACGGCGCGCGGGTTGGCGCCCACGGCGGCCCGCCACACCTCGACGGCGGCCTCGGGGAGCAGCAGGTGCGGGCGGTCCTGCGTCTCCCGGCCGCCCAGGTGGGGGTCGTTCCCGACGGCGACCACGACGGCGTCGCACCGCCCGGCCACCTCGGCCACGCGCGCGAGCCCCGCGTCCAGCACGCGCGGCACGAACCGGGCGGCGTCCTCGGCCGTGCGCCCCTCGGCGCAGAGCACGCCGGTGTCCCGCTGCACCCGCACCCAGCGGCCGGACCCCAGGTGCAGCAGCGACCACGAGCCGTCCGGGTGCACCAGCCGGCGGAAGCTCTCCTGCACCTCCCAGCCGCCCACGCGGTCGGCGTCGGCCCGCAGCGGCCACGCCGCACCGGTCAGCAGCCGGCCGGACGCCGTCGAGCGCAACGTCAGCACGCCGTCGCCCCAGTCGGTGACCTCCAGGCGGGTGTCCTTGCCCGCCTCCTCGGCGGACGCGGCGACCCTCGTCCCGTCCGCCGAGACGGTGACGTAGCGCCCGGTGCCGACGGCTCGCAGGGCCACCACGTCGGCCCCGGTCGCGACCTCCACCCGGTCGGCGCCGAGCGCGTCGCGGAGCCCGTCCGCAGGCGTGACCGCGTAGGGCGGCGTGCCGGAGTACCAGTCCGTCAGGACGGGGTCCGCGAGCGGGCCGACGACGGCGACCGAGCCCGGTGCCGCGAGCGGCAGCACCGCGGCGTCGTTGCGCAGGACGACGACCGCTCGGGCCGCCGCCTCCCGGGCCAGCCGCCGGTGCTCGGGCGGGTCGATCTCCCCGGTCCCGGCGTACGGGTCGTGCGGGCCGTCCAGCTCGCCCGTGCACACGCGGAGCTCGAGGATCCGCAGGACGGCGCGGTCGACGTCGTCCATGGCGAGCAGCCCCCGGGCCAATGCCTCCTCGATCCGCCGGACGGTGGGCGCGCGGTCGGCGTCGTCGTCCGTGAACGAGTCGACGCCGGCGCGCACCATCGCCGCGTCGCCCGCCGCCCGGTCGGTGGCGGCCTGCTGCAGGGTCACGAGGAACGCGGGCGCCGCGGCGTCCGAGACGAGGGCGACGGAGCCGGGCGCCCAGGACCGCAGCTCGTCGAAGAGCTCCGCCTGCAGGTGCGCGGGAACGCCGTTGACCTGGTTGTAGGAGGGCATCACCGCTCCGGCGACGCCCGCCTCGACCGGCCCGCGGAAGGCGGGGAGCTCCTCCTCGTGCAGGGTGCGAGGGGTGAGGTTCGAGCTGGTCGACGAGCGGTCCGTCTCGTTGTTGTAGGCGAGGAAGTGCTTGAGCGTCGGGACCGTCTTCCACACCCGCTCGTGCTCGCCGCGCAGCCCCGCGGCGTACGCGGTCGCCAGGTGGGCGGTGAGGTGCGGGTCCTCGGAGAACCCCTCCTCGTTGCGACCCCAGCCGGGGTGCCGCAGCGTGTTCACCACGGGTGCCCACACGTTGAGGCTCACCGACGGGTCGTCGCGGTGCTTGGCGCGCACCTCGCTCGCGACGGCGTCCCCGACCCGCCGCAGCAGGTCGGCGTCCCACGTGGCGGCGAGCCCCACGGGCTGCGGGAAGACGGTCGCCCTGCCGAGCCAGGCGACGCCGTGCAGCGCCTCGCACCCCGTGTGGAACGGCGCCAGGCCGAGCCGGTCGACCGCGGGGGCGTGCTGGTGGAGCATCGCGACCCGCTCGTCGGCCGTGAGCCGGGTCAGCAGGTCCCGGGCGCGCTCGTGCGCGGGCAGGCGGGGGTCACGGAAGGCAGGCACGTCCACGGGTCCTCCTCGGGGCGCCGCGGCGGTGCGGCACGAACGGGCGCCCCGGCGTCGAAGCGCTTCGACAACGCTAGCGACAGGAGCCCCGGAGTGCAAAGACCCTCCGGCCCTCGGGCCAGGTGTCAGGCGACGGGCAGCCCGGCCCGCAGCACGCGGCGCACGCGCAGGTCGCCGTCGGTCTCGAGGACGTCGGCGCGCCGGCCGACCACGAGGCCGCCGACGTCGGGGAGCCCGAGGACGCGTGCGGGCACCCACGAGGCCGAGCGCACCGCGTCGACCAGCGGGACGCCCGCCGCGACCGTCGAGCGCACCACGTCGACCAGGTGTGCCGTGCCGCCCGCGATCGACCCGCCCTCCGGGAGCTCCGGGTCGGCCAGCCGGGCGACGCCGTCGCGCACGGTGACCGCCATCGGCCCGAGCTCGTAGGAGCCGTCCGCCATGCCCGCGGCCGCCATCGCGTCCGTGACCAGCGCGACGCGGTCGGCGCCGACCGTCTCGACCACGCTGCGGACGGTGGCCGGGGCGAGGTGGACGCCGTCCGCGACCAGCTCCACGACCAGGTCGCCGCGGGCGGCGGCGGCCAGGCAGGCGGCGATCGGGCCCGGCGCGCGGTGGTGCAGGGGCCGCATCCCGTTGAACAGGTGGGTCGCGGTCATCTCCCGGGCGGGCGCGTCACCCTCCGCGGCGTGCGCCCGCAGCCCCGCGGCCACCTGCGCGACGAGCGCCTCGGCCTGCTCGGTGGTGGCGTCCGTGTGCCCCAGCGACGGCACGACCCCCGCCTCGACGAGCGCCTCGGCCGCACCCCCCGGCCCGGCGACACCGGGCACCTCCGGGGCGACCGTCATCGTGCGCAGGTGCCCGCGCGACGCCTCGACGAGGTCACGGACCAGCGCGACGTCCCCGGGCACGAGGTCGTCCGGGCTCTGGGCGCCACGGCGCTCGTGAGACAGGAACGGGCCCTCGGCGTGGATGCCCGCGATCTCCCCCGCCTCCGCGAGGTCGGCCAGCATCGCCGCACGGGTCAGGAGCGTCTCCCGGTCGGCCGTCACGAGCGAGGCGAGCATCGTGGTCGTGCCGTGCCGTCGGTGCTCGAGCACGGCGACCATCGCCTCCTCGACGCTGGTCGCGTCGGGGAAGCCGACCCCGCCGCCGCCGTGGTCGTGCAGGTCCACGAGCCCGGGCAGCAGCAGCGTGCCGGGGTCCGGGACGGGGGCGTCGAGGACGGCCGCCGCCACCGCCGGGTCGGCGTGCTCCGCCGCCGCGACGGGCCCGACCCAGCGGACGACGCCGTCGACCACGACCACCGCGCCGTCGTCGACGACGTCGCGGGGAGTCACGACCCGGCCACGCAGCGCGACCGGCGTGCCGGGCGCAGGGACGGGGACGTCGTGGGGCGCATCACTCATGCGGCTCATCCTGCCGCACCCCGGCACGGGCGGAGAAACCGCCGGGCACGTCCCGGCCGTGCCGGTCAGAACAGGCGGGAGTCGACGTCGTCGACGCCGCGCATCGCGTCGTAGTCGAGGATCAGGCAGCCGATCCCCCGGTCCGTGGCGAGCACGCGCGCCTGCGGCTTGATCTCCTGCGCGGCGAAGATGCCACGCACCGGCGCCAGCAGGGGGTCGCGGTTCATGAGCTCGAGGTAGCGCGTCAGCTGCTCGACGCCGTCGATGTCGCCGCGTCGCTTGATCTCGACCGCCACCGACCCGCCCGCACCGTCGCGGGCGAGGATGTCGACCGGGCCGATCGCCGTCATGTACTCCCGGCGGACGAGCGTGTGCCCCGCGCCGAGCCGCTCGATCTGCGCGGCGAGAAGCTCCTGCAGGTGCGCCTCGACACCGTCCTTGACCAGCCCGGGGTCGACGCCGAGGTCATGGGCGGAGTCGTGCTCCACCTCGTGCAGCTCGATCTCCAGCCGGTCGTCCGACTTCTGGTGCTGCACGGTCCACACCTGGGTGACGCCGCGCTCCCGGGCCTCGTCGTCCGGGTCGGCGACCGACGTCGCGCACGGGGGGCTCATCCAGTTCAGCGGCTTGTACGAGCCGCCGTCGGAGTGCAGCAGCACGCTCCCGTCCGCCTTGACGACGAGCAGACGCGTGGCGAGGGGCAGGTGAGCGGTGAGCCGGCCGGTGTACCGGGCCGAGCAGCGGGCGACGACGAGACGCACGGTCCCCCTCTTCGTTCGTGGCGGGTGCGCCGTGGCGGCGCTCTACAGGACCAGGTCGCGGCGGCCGGGGGGCGCGGACTCCAGCCACGAGGCCAGGCCGGCGTACGCGCCCGACGACATCAGCAGCTCGAAGTCCGTGCCGTCGTACCGGCAGCGCACCAGCACCTGGTCGGGCTGGCCCGCCTGGTCGAGCGGGGCCCGGCCGGTGATCGACAACCGGTCCCGGTGCCAGACGCGCGCGGGGCGCGGGGCCAGGGACCAGCCGCGCCACCAGTCGATACGGCCCACGGCGTAGTGGGCGATCCCCACCATCCACGCGGCCTGCGGATCGTCCGCGGGCCGGGCGTGGCAGGGGAAGGAGCCGACCCTCCGGGAGAGGGTCCGCAGGCGAGAGGCACCGGCGGCGAGCACCAGTCCGAGCGCGACGACGAGAGCGATCGCGATCCAGACGACGTACGCCACCGGCACCTGCCTCAGCGGAGCGCCGGCTCGCGGCCGGACAGCTCCGAGACCTCGTCCACGACGACCGTGACGAGGTTGCCGTCGACGGAGACGAAGCCGCCGGTGACGTGCGCCTCGACCGCGGTCCCGTGGGCGGTCGACACCTTGACCGTGCCCGGCCGCAGCACCGCGAGGAGCGGGGCGTGGCCGGCGAGGATGCCGACCTGGCCGTCGACGGACGGGGCGCTGACCTCGCGCGCCGCGCCGGACCAGACCTTGCGGTCGGCCGCGACGAGGTCCACGTTCAGCTCTGCCATCTCCATGTCCTCTTTCCGATCGTGCGGGGTTCCTCAGGTGGTCGCGTCGTCCCGCCGGGAGGGCGGCCTCCTGGCGGGACGACGCGGCGGGGCGAGACCGTCAGGCCCCGTACTCCTTCTGGATCCGAGCCCAGTTCTCCTCGAGCATCTCGAGGCCGCCGATGTTGTAGAACGCCTGCTCGGCGATGTGGTCGAACTCGCCCTCGGCGATCTTCTTGAACGCCTCGATGGTCTCGCTCAGCGGCACGGTGGAACCCTCCACGCCGGTGAACTTCTTGGCCATGTAGGTGTTCTGGGAGAGGAACTGCTGGATGCGGCGCGCACGCGCGACGACCGTCTTGTCCTCCTCCGAGAGCTCGTCCACACCGAGGATCGCGATGATGTCCTGCAGCTCCTTGTTCCGCTGCAGGATCGACTTCACCTGGGTCGCGACGTCGTAGTGCTCCTGGCCCACGTAGCGCGGGTCGAGGATGCGGGACGTCGAGGTCAGCGGGTCGATCGCCGGGTACAGACCCTTCGACGCGATCTCGCGCGAGAGCTCGGTGGTCGCGTCCAGGTGGGCGAACGTGGTCGCCGGCGCCGGGTCGGTGTAGTCGTCCGCCGGAACGTAGATCGCCTGCAGCGAGGTGATCGAGTGACCGCGCGTCGAGGTGATGCGCTCCTGCAGGAGGCCCATCTCGTCGGCCAGGTTCGGCTGGTAGCCCACCGCGGACGGCATGCGGCCCAGCAGGGTCGACACCTCGGAGCCGGCCTGCGTGAACCGGAAGATGTTGTCGATGAAGAGCAGCACGTCCTGCTTGCGGACGTCGCGGAAGTACTCCGCCATCGTCAGGGCCGACAGGGCGACGCGCAGACGCGTGCCCGGCGGCTCGTCCATCTGGCCGAAGACCAGGGCCGTCTTGTCGAAGACGCCGGCCTCCTCCATCTCGGCGATGAGGTCGTTGCCCTCACGGGTCCGCTCGCCGACGCCGGCGAACACGGACACACCGCCGTGGTCCTGCGCGACGCGCTGGATCATCTCCTGGATGAGGACCGTCTTGCCGACGCCCGCACCACCGAAGAGACCGATCTTCCCGCCCTGCACGTACGGGGTGAGGAGGTCGATCGACTTGATGCCGGTCTCGAACATCTCGGTCTTCGACTCGAGCTGGTCGAAGGCCGGCGGCTTGCGGTGGATCGGCCAACGCTCGGTGACCTCGAGCCTCTCCCCCTCAGCGAGGTTGAGGACGTCACCGGTCACGTTGAAGACCTTGCCCTTGGTGATGTCGCCCACGGGCACGCTGATCGGCGCGCCCGTGTCGGTGACGACGGCACCGCGCACGAGGCCGTCGGTCGGCTTCAGCGCGATCGCACGGACCAGGGCGTCGCCGAGGTGCTGGGCGACCTCGAGCATGAGGGTGAAGGACTTCTCGCCCTCGCCCTGCGACGACAGGTCGATCTCGACCGTCAGGGCGTTGTAGATGTCGGGGATCGCGTCCTCGGGGAACTCGATGTCGACGACGGGGCCGATCACGCGCGCGACACGGCCCACGCCGGGTCCGCTCTGGTGCTCGACCGGGGCTTCCACGGTGGTGGCGGTCATTGCTTGCCTCGCTTCGAAAGGAACGTTGCGGATGTCAGGACGGTCGTCAGAGCCGGCTCAGCTGCTGCCAGGGCCGGCGTCATGACGCCGCGAGGGCGTCGGCACCCGAGACGATCTCGCTGATCTCCTGGGTGATGTCCGCCTGGCGGGCCTGGTTCGCCAGGCGGGTGTAGGTACGGATCAGGTCCTCGGCGTTGTCCGTCGCCGTGTGCATCGCCCGCTGGCGCGCGGCCAGCTCGGACGCCGCGGCGTCGAGCATGAAGCTGAAGATGCGGCTGCGGACGTAGCGCGGCAGGAGCGCGTCGAGGACGCTCTCCGGCGACGGCTCGAAGTCGTACAGCGGGAACGCGTCGTGCTCACCGGGCACGGCCACGCCCTCGACGACCTCGAGCGGCAGCATCCGCACCACGCGCGGGCGCTGCGTGACCATGTTGACGAACTGCGTGTACACGACGTGCAGCTCGCCGACGCCGCCCTCCTCCGCCGGAGCGAGGAACGACCCGAGCAGCGTCTCGGCGATCTCCGCCGCGACGTCCGCGTCCGGGCTGTCCGAGCCGTACGACCACTGCCCCGCGATCTCGCGCCCGCGGTAGCGGTAGAACGAGACGGCGCGACGGCCGGCGGCGTAGAGGTCGACGGACTTCCCGGCCTCCTGGAGCTGCGCGACGAGCCGCTCGCCCTCGCGGATGATCGACGCCGAGTAGGCGCCGGCCATGCCGCGGTCGGACGCGATCACGAGGACCGCGACCCGGTCGGTGTCGTGCCGCTCGCTCGTGAGCGGGTGCTTGGTCGACGTGTGCGTGGCCACGGCGGACACCGCGCGGGTGATGGCCCGCTCGTACGGTGCCGCCGCGGCGGTGCGCGCACGCGCCTTGCCGATGCGGGACGCAGCGATCAGCTCCTGCGCGCGGAACATCTTCTTCAGCGACTGCGTCGACTTGATCCGCTGCTTGTAGATGCGCTGGGATCCACCGGCCATGCTCAGGCCTTCTTCTGCACGACGAGCTGCTCCTGCTCGACGTCGGTGGCCTCGCCGTCGGCGTCGCCGCCGACCAGCGGGGTGCCGTCGCCCTTGAGGAAGCCGTTGCGGACGTCCTCCACGGCGGCGGCCAGCGAGTCCTCGGTGTCCTTCTCGAGCTTGCCGGTCTCGGCGATCGTCGAGAGCACCGAGGTGTGGCGGCGCAGGTGGTCGAGCATCTCGGACTCGAACCGCTTGACGTCGTCCACGGGGACGTCGTCCAGCTTGCCCTTGACGCCCGCCCAGACGGACGCGACCTGGTCCTCGACCGCGTACGGCGTGTACTGGGGCTGCTTGAGCAGCTCCATGAGCACGGCACCGCGGGCGAGCTGGCCGCGCGACGCGGCATCCAGGTCCGACGCGAACATCGCGAACGCCTCGAGCGAGCGGAACTGCGCCAGCTCGAGCTTCAGCGTGCCGGAGACCTTCTTCATGGCCTTGATCTGCGCGTCGCCACCGACTCGGGAGACGGAGATACCGACGTCGACGGCCGGGCGCTGGTCGGCGTTGAAGAGGTCCGACTGCAGGAAGATCTGGCCGTCGGTGATGGAGATGACGTTGGTCGGGATGTACGCCGACACGTCGTTCGCCTTGGTCTCGATGATCGGCAGACCGGTCATCGAGCCCGCGCCCAGCTCGTCCGAGAGCTTCGCGCAACGCTCGAGCAGGCGGGAGTGCAGGTAGAACACGTCACCGGGGTACGCCTCGCGGCCCGGCGGGCGGCGCAGCAGCAGCGACACGGCACGGTAGGCCTCGGCCTGCTTCGACAGGTCGTCGAAGATCACCAGCACGTGCTTGCCCTGGTACATCCAGTGCTGGCCGATGGCCGAGCCGGTGTAGGGCGCGATGTACTTGAAGCCCGCGGGGTCGGACGCCGGGGCCGCGACGATCGTCGTGTACTCCAGCGCGCCGGCCTCCTCGAGGGCCCCGCGCACGGACGCGATCGTCGAGCCCTTCTGGCCGATGGCGACGTAGATGCAGCGGACCTGCTTCTCCGGGTCGCCCGACTCCCAGTTGGCCTTCTGGTTGATGATCGTGTCGATCGCGATCGCGGTCTTGCCGGTCTGCCGGTCGCCGATGATCAGCTGGCGCTGGCCGCGGCCGATCGGGATCATCGAGTCGATCGCCTTGATGCCGGTCTGCAGCGGCTCGTGCACCGACTTGCGCTGCATGACGCCGGGCGCCTGGAGCTCGAGGGCGCGGCGGCCCTCGCTCTCGACCTCGCCCAGACCGTCGATCGGGTTGCCCAGCGGGTCGACCACGCGGCCGAGGTAGCCCTCGCCCACGGGGACGGACAGGACCTCGCCGGTGCGGCGAACCTCCTGCCCCTCCTCGATGCCCGTGAACTCGCCGAGGACGACGACGCCGATCTCCCGGACGTCCAGGTTCAGGGCGAGGCCGAGCGTGCCGTCCTCGAAGCGCAGCAGCTCGTTCGCCATCGCGCCGGGGAGGCCCTCGACGTAGGCGATGCCGTCAGCGGCGACGGTGACGCGGCCGACCTCCTCGCTGACCGCGCCCTCGGGCTCGTACGACTTCACGAAGCTGTCCAGAGCGGCGCGGATCTCCTCCGGCCGGATCGTCAGCTCAGCCATTGCTCTCTCCTGTCGTGGCCGCGACATGCGCGGCCTCACGTTCTGCGTAGCCGACCGGGGGCCGGCGCTGGGCCTGAAGGTTTCAGCCGGCCAGCCGGCGACGGGCGTCGGCCAGGCGGGACAGCACGGTGGAGTCGACGACATCAGCGCCGACCTGGATACGCAGGCCTCCGATCACGGACGGGTCGACCGTGACGTTGAGCTGGACGGCACGCCCGTAGGCGCGCTCGAGCAGCCCGGCGAGCCGGTCCTGCTGGGACTGGCTGAGCACGGTGCCGCTGGTGACCGTGGCCACGAGGCGGCGGCGACGCTCGGCGGCGATCTCGCCGTACCACAGCAGGGTCGCCACGAAGCGGCGGCCGCGCAGGGCGGTGGTCGCCCGGCGCGCGAGCGCCAGAGTGACGACGTCCACCTTGCCCGTGAGCAGGGTCTCGACCAGCTGTGCCCGACGCTCGGGGTCGGTCGTGCCGTCCGAGAGCACCTGCCGCGCCTCGCGCTGGCCGACGAGCGCCCGGGTCAGCCGGAACAGCTCGTCCTCGACCGTCTCGAGAGCACCCCGCGACTCGGCGGACGCCAGCATGGCGTCGAGCCCGAGGCGGTCCACGGCGTCCACGAGGTCCCGGTCGCCGGACCAGCGCGACCGCGCCAGGCCGGTGACGAGCTCCACGACACGCTCGTCGAAGCCACCGGCCAGCACGCGGCCGGCGAGGGCCGCACGGTCCTCCGGGTCCCGCGACGGGTCGGCGAGCGACCGGCGCAGCGGACCGGACTCGTCCAGGGCTCCGACGACGACGAAGAGCTGCTCGCCGAGCGCCTGCGCGTCAGCCCCCGCGGACCGCAGGACCGGCTCGAACCGCTCCTGCGCCGCGCTGAGGGATGCTCCGCTGGTGCCCCGCATCAGCCCTCCTTGCCGACCGGCGCCGGCTGCGCCGCCGCGGACTCGCCGCCCGCGGCCTCGAGCTCGTCGAGGAAGCGGTCGACGACGCGCGACTGCCGTGCGGAGTCCTGCAGGGACTCGCCGACGATCTTGGACGCCAGCTCCGTGGCCAGCTCGCCGACCTCGTTGCGGAGGGACACGGCCGCCGTCTGGCGCTCGGCCTCGATCTGACGGTGCGCGGTCTCGACGATGCGCGAGGCCTCCTCGTGCGCCTTGGTGCGCAGCTCCGCGACGATGGCGGTGCCCTCGGCACGCGCCTCCTCACGGGTCTTCGCGGCGTCCGCACGAGCCTCGGCGAGCTGCTGGTGGTACTCCGCCAGCGCCGCCGCGGCCTCCTCCTGCGCCTGCTCGGCCTTGGCCATGCCGCCCTCGATCTTCGCGGTGCGCTCGTCCAGGACAGCCTGGAACTTGGGCAGAGCGTACTTGTAGAAGACGAACCCGATGATCACGACGATCACCAGCGACCAGATGATGTCCGGCCAGTGCGGGATGAGGATGTTCGGCTCGGACTCCTCCGCGGCGAGCACGGTGGCGTCGAGGTTCAGGGGGGAGATCATCATCACGGGACGATGAAGCCGGCCACCAGGCCGAGGAGGGCGAGCACCTCGACGAAGGCGATACCGATGAACATCGTGGTACGGAGCTGGCTCGAGACCTCGGGCTGGCGAGCCATGCCCTCGATCGTCTTGCCGATGAGGATGCCGAGGCCGATGCCGGGGCCGACCGCCGCGAGGCCGTAACCGACGGTGCCGATGTTTCCGGTGACCTCGGCGAGGGTGGTGACGTCCACTGGGTTTCCTTCCGGTTGGGCGCCGGGCCTCGGTGGCCCGGCGTCGCTTTCGTGGGGTGCAGTTGGTAGAGCTGGTCCGGCTCAGGCCGGGTACCGCGAGACGGTCAGTGCTCCGCCTCGACGGACATGTTGAGGTAGACGGCGGTCAGGATCGCGAAGACGTAGGCCTGCAGCGCCGCCACGAAGATCTCGAAGAGGAAGAACGCGAACCCGGCCACGAACGTGCCCGCGCCGAACAGCTTCATCGCGCCGGCCGAGTCGAAGAGGAAGAACGACGTGGCGGTGAAGCAGATCGCGAGCATGAGGTGCCCCGCGACCATGTTGGCCAGAAGTCGGATGACGAGGGTCGCCGGCCGCAGGATGAAGACCTGGAGGAACTCGATCGGCACGAGCAGCAGGTAGAGCGGCTTCGGCACACCCGGCGGGAAGAGGGAGTTCTTGAGGTAGCCGCCCACGCCGTGCGCCTTGACGCCCGCGCTCAGGTACATCACGTAGGTCCACGCGGCGAGCACGATCGGCAGCCCGATCACGGAGGTGCCGGCGATGTTGAGGAACGGCACGACGCTCGTGATGTTCATGACCAGCACGGTGCAGAAGATCGTGGCGATCAGCTTGAAGTACTTGCGGCCGTTCTCCTGGCCCAGCACCTCGATCGCGATCGAGTTGCGCACGAAGTCCAGGATCATCTCGACGATGTTCTGGAACCGGCCGGGGACGACCTTCGCCCGGCGCGCAGCGATGACGAAGACCGTCAGCAGGAAGATGGCGGCGATGACGCGGACCAGCATGATCCGGTTGAACTCGAAGGGCGTCCCCTCGAAGAAGATCGCCGGGGGGAAGAAGTCCGCGACCGTCGGCGCGTGGAACTCGCCGTCACCTTCGGCGGCGAGCAGCAGGGGGATCGCTGGCGTAGACAGGGGGTTCTCCCGGAGGTCGTACGGTCCGGACGCTCCACCGCTGGGCGGGCACGCCATCGGACCTGGCCGTCATGGATTCGCGGACAGCCTACCGGATGTTCACCCGTGCTCCGACATCTCGGAGGAGAATTACCGGCCAGATCCCGCGGCTTGTGAAGAAGCGCACGATGTTGCCCCCGGCGACCGACCGTCGCCCGGCGCAAGCACCCTGGTCAGAGGGCGCCGTCACGGCTGCACGTAGGGCACCCGGCCGGCGCTCACCGCGCGGTAGTCGAGCAGGGCCGAGCCGATCGCTCCCACGGCGAGCACCGCGATGAGCACCCACGGGTCGTAGAACGTCGCGTTCTTGAGCAGCGCGAGCACCACGATCAGGACGACGATCTTCGCGACCCAGGCGCCCATGACGAACGCCGCCATCCGGGCGGGGCTCGACCCGACCGTGCGCAGCATCGACCAGATCGTCGTCGCGCAGAAGAACGCCGCGATCCCCGCGCCCACGAGGGCGCCCCAGAGCCCGGGCAGGCCCGCGACCAGCAGGCCGATCCCCCCGCCCAGCACCACCAGGGCGCCGACCAGCAGCAGCGTGTCCCGCAGCGCGGCGCGCAGCACGGCTCGCTCGGCGGTGGTCGCGTGCTCGCCGGCGGGCGCGTCCGCCGCCACGGCGTCCTGAGCAGGGTCGGGCGTCGGGCCGGGGGTGTCGGGCGTCGTCATCGCGGGCGTCCTTCGTGCGTCGTCAGGGTGGGGGCGACCGGGGTCGCGGAGGTCGTGGGAGCCGTGGAGGTCGTCGCCACCTGCGGGGCGGCGTGCGCACCCGACGCGACGGCGACGGCCGGGTGGCTCCCGGTGGCGACGTCGTCGTCGAGGAACCGCCCGCGGGTGCGCAGCGGGCCGAGCGTGAGCAGCAGCGCCACGACGACGGCGATCCCGAGGCCGACGAGCACGACCTGCCACTCCCACATCACCAGGGCGGCGGCGCCGAACGAGAAGACGGCGGCCCAGACGTACAGGATCAGCACCGCGCGACGGTGGGAGTGCCCCAGGGCCAGCATGCGGTGGTGCAGGTGCATGCGGTCGGGGTGGAACGGCGACTTGCCCGCCGCGAGACGGCGCACCACCGCCATGCCCATGTCGAGCAGCGGCAGCAGCACCACCGCCACCGGCAGCAGCAGGGGGATGAACAGCGGCACGCGCTGCGCGCCGGAGAGCGTGTCGCCCGCCGAGACCGGGTCGATGTTTCCCGTGATGGTGATCGCCGCCCCGGCGAACACCAGGCCGAGCACCATCGACCCCGAGTCGCCCATGAAGATGTGCGACGGGAAGAAGTTGTGCGGCAGGAAGCCGAGGCACGCGCCGACGAGCACCGCCATCATCAGGGTCGCCAGGTTGGCGTAGTTCTCCGGCGTCGCCTGCTGCGTGAGCCCGTAGGTGTAGAGGAGGAAGGCGGCGCCGCCGATGGCGATCAGCCCTGCGGCCAGCCCGTCCAGGCCGTCGACGAAGTTCACGGCGTTCATCGCCACCACGACCACGAGGATCGTCGCGAACAGCGACAGCCGGGACGAGGTGATGTAGAGCCCGTCAGGCGTCGGGAGCGACGTGAGCTGCACCTGCTGCCACGCCATGAAGCCGGCGGCGAGGGCCTGCCCCGCGAGCTTCGTCATCCAGTCGAGGTCCCACACGTCGTCGGCCCAGCCGAGCAGGCACACGATCGTCGCGCCGCCGACGATCCCCCACGCCTGGGGCCCCGTGGCGAACACTCCGGCGAGGAACGGCATCTGCGAGGCCAGGACCACCGCGACGACGATGCCGAGCAGCATCGCGAGGCCGCCCAGCCGCGGCGTGGGCCGCAGGTGCACGTCCCGCTCCCGCACCGCCGAGATCGCGCCCGTGCGACGCGCGACCCACCGCGCGCCCGGGGTGGCGAGGTACGTGACCGCCGCCGAGACCAGCATCAGGAGCAGGTACGCCCTCACCCGGCCGGCTCCTCCGCAGGCGCGCCGGCCGCCGGGCCGTCCTCGGAGCTGCGCCCCGAGTCGCCCACCGAGTCGCCCACCTGGTCGACCACCGAGTCGACCACCGAGTCACCCTCCAGGTCGGCCCCGGGCTCGTCCCCAGGCTCGTCCTCAGGCTCGTCGACGCCACGCACGCGCGCGACCTCGTTGAGCGCCTCGAGCGTGATCGCCCCCTGCCGCACCACGCGCAGGTGCGCGCCGGTAGCGTCCACGATGGTCGACGCGACGCCACCGGGCGCGTCGCCCCCGTCGAGGTAGGTGCTGACCGAGTCGCCGAGCTGCTCGCGGGCGTCCGTGACGTCGAGCGCCGCGGGGCTGCCGGAGGCGTTGGCGCTGGAGACCGCGAGCGGGCCGGTGCGGCGCAGCAGCGCGAGCGCGGCCGGGTGGTCGGGCATGCGCAGCGCGACCGTCCCGTGCGTCTCGCCGAGGTCCCACTGCAGCGACGGCTGCGCCTGCAGGATGATCGTGAAACCGCCGGGCCAGAACGCCTCGACGAGCTTGCGCGCGTCGTCCGGGACCTCGGTCGCGAGCCCGTCGAGGGTGCGCACGTCGGGGACCAGGACGGGGGGCGGCATCTGCCTGCCGCGGCCCTTGGCCGCGAGCAGGGCCGCGACGGCCTCCGCGTCGAAGGCGTCGGCGCCGATGCCGTAGACGGTGTCGGTCGGCAGGACCACCAGGCCGCCGCGCGAGACCGTGTTCACCGCCTCGTCGATCGCAGGGCCCCAGGTGTTCGGGTCGGTGACGTCGTGCACGCTGCTCACGGGCTCAGTCTGTCACGGTTCGCCCGGCGCCCTGCCGCACGTCCGGGACGGCGGGCCCCGCACCGAGGCGCCGAGCCACCACCATCCGCGGCCGTCCGGTCAGGTCGTCGCGGGTCTCGGCGGGCCCGAACCCGCGCACGGCCGCGACCATCGCCCTCGCCTGCGCCGCCTGCACCTCCGCGTGCTCCATCACGTAGAGGCCGCCGGGCCGCAGCAGACGCGCCGCCGCGGCCGTGACGCCACGCGGCACCTCGAGCCCGTCCTCCCCCAGCCCGTACAGGGCCACGCCCGGGTCGTGCTCGGCGACCTCGGGGTCGCGCGGCACCGCGCCGGGCGGGACGTACGGGGGGTTGGAGACGACGACGTCGACCGTGCCGTCCAGGTCGCGCAGCGCGGTGCGGGCGTCGCCGCGCACCAGCCGGACGACGGCTCCCGCGGAGTCGCTCCCGCCGTCCGCGGCCGCTGCCGCGACGTTGCGCGCCGCCCAGCCGTGCGCCGCGGCGTCGAGCTCGACCGCGTGGACGCGGGCTCCGGGGACCTCGGTGGCGACGGCGAGGGCGATCGCGCCGGAGCCGGTGCACAGGTCGACCACGACCGCCGCACCGTCGCGGGCCACGACCCGCGCCGCCTCGTCGATCGCGACCTGCGCCACCTGCTCCGTCTCCGGCCGCGGGACGAAGACCCCCGGCCCGACGGCGAGCTCCAGGTGCCGGAACGGCGCGACGCCGGTGAGGTGCTGGAGCGGTTCCCGCGCCGCCCGCCGCGCGACGTCCGCCGCGAACCGCGTGGCGACGTCGCCGGACAGGTCCCGGTCGAGCACCGCGAGGCGTCGCAGCTCTGCCCGGTCGACGCCGAGGCCGTGCGCGAGCAGCACCTCCGCGTCCACGCGCGGGCTGGGCACCCCGGCAGCGGCGAGGCGCGCCGCCGCCCAGCGGACCCCGGCGCCCACCGTCCCCGGCGCGACGTCAGGCATCGGAGCCCGCCGCCGCCAGGCGCGCGGCCTCGTCCGCCTCCACCGCGGACCGCACCACCGGGTCCAGGTCGCCCGCGAGGACGTGGTCGAGGTTGTACGCCTTGTACCCGGTGCGGTGGTCCGCGATCCGGTTCTCCGGGAAGTTGTAGGTGCGGATCCGCTCGCTGCGGTCCACGGTGCGCACCTGCGAGCGGCGCACGTCGGCTGCGGCGGCGGCCGCGGCCTCCTGCCGTGCTGCCAGCAGCCGGGCGCGCAGCACGCGCATCGCCTGCTCCTTGTTCTGCAGCTGCGACTTCTCGTTCTGCATCGAGACCACGATGCCCGTCGGGACGTGGGTGATGCGGACGGCCGAGTCCGTCGTGTTGACCGACTGCCCGCCCGGGCCCGAGGACCGGTACACGTCGATGCGCAGGTCGTTCTGGTCGATCTCCACCTCGCCCGGGTCGTCGACCTCGGGAAGCACCAGCACCCCCGCCGCGGACGTGTGGATGCGGCCCTGCGACTCGGTGACCGGGACGCGCTGCACGCGGTGCACGCCACCCTCGTACTTGAGGCTCGCCCACACGCCCTCGGCCGGGTCCGACAGGTGGCGGGCCTTGACGGCGACCTGCACGTCCTTGTACCCGCCGAGCTCGGTCTCGGTCGCGTCGAGCACCTGGGTCGCCCACCCGCGCCGCTCGGCGTACCGCAGGTACATGCGCAGCAGGTCGCCCGCGAAGAGGGCGGACTCGTCGCCGCCCTCCCCCGCCTTGATCTCGAGGATGACGTCGCGGGCGTCGTCGGGGTCACGCGGCACGAGGACGCGGCGCAGCCGCTCGGCGGCCGCGTCCTCCGTGGCGCGCAGGTCGGGCAGCTCGGCCGCGAACGCCTCGTCCTCAGCGGCGAGCTCCGCGGCAGCCTCCGCGTCGTCACGGGCCTGCTCCCACGCCCGGAACGCGGCGGCGACCTGGTTGAGCTCGGCGTACCGGCGTCCGAGCGAGCGGGCACGACCCGCGTCGGCGTGGACGGCCGGGTCGGCGAGCTCCCGCTCGATCTCGGCGTGCTCGGCGAGCAGCGGCCGCGCGGCGGCGAACGGGTCGGTCATGGCGTCTCCCGGTGGACGTGCATGGTCCCGTGGGCCCAGCCCCCGGGCAAAGCAACAGCGCCGGCGGTCCGTCGTCCGACTGCCCCTGGAGAGGTTGTCGGGCGGACCGCCGGCGCTGCGAGGGCGCTAGTTCTTCTTGCCGTAGCGCGCCTGGAAGCGGGCGACGCGGCCACCGGTGTCGAGGATCTTCTGCTTGCCCGTGTAGAACGGGTGGCAGGCGCTGCAGACCTCGGCGCTGATCTTGCCGGAGGTCGCGGTGCTGCGGGTCGTGAACGTGTTACCGCAGGTGCAGGTCACCTCGGTGAGGACGTACTCGGGGTGAATACCGGACTTCATGATGCTCCTTGGTGAGATGCCACCGGGTCGCCCCGCAGGACAGCGGGCCGTGAACCGGAAGGCCGACGAACCATTGTGCCAGAACGCAGAGCGCCTGGAGAAATTCCTCGGGTCGGTCCCGTCGGGACCCGGTGCGGGTCCCGACGGGATCGGACGGCGAGGTGTCAGATCGTCTCGCCCGGGTTCTCGTCCGAGAGCCCGGCCGGCGTCGTCTTCTGCACGTGCAGCAGGAACTCGACGTTCGACTTGGTCTTCTTGAGCTGGCCGAGCAGCAGCTCGATCGCCTGCTGCTGGTCCAGCGCGCCCATCACGCGACGCAGCTTGTAGACGATGCCCAGCTCGTCCTTCGCCATGAGGATCTCCTCGCGGCGCGTGCCCGACGCGTTGACGTCCACCGCCGGGAAGATCCGCTTGTCCGCGAGGTTCCGGGACAGGCGCAGCTCCATGTTGCCCGTGCCCTTGAACTCCTCGAAGATCACCTCGTCCATCTTGGAGCCCGTCTCCACGAGCGCCGAGGCGAGGATGGTCAGCGAGCCGCCGTTCTCGATGTTGCGCGCCGCGCCGAAGAACTTCTTGGGCGGGTAGAGCGCCGCGGCGTCCACACCACCGGACAGGATGCGGCCCGACGCCGGCGCCGCGAGGTTGTAGGCGCGCGACAGACGGGTGAGCGAGTCGAGCAGCACCACGACGTCCTGGCCCAGCTCGACCAGGCGCTTGGCCCGCTCGATGGCGAGCTCCGCGACGATCGTGTGGTCCGAGGCCGGGCGGTCGAACGTCGAGGCGATGACCTCGCCCTTGACCGTCCGCTCCATGTCGGTGACCTCTTCAGGCCGCTCGTCCACGAGCACCACCATGAGGTGGACCTCGGGGTTGTTCGCCGTGATCGCGTTGGCGATCTGCTGCATGATGATCGTCTTGCCGGCCTTGGGGGGCGCGACGATGAGGCCGCGCTGGCCCTTGCCGATCGGGGCGACGATGTCGATCACGCGCGGCGTGAGACGCGTGGCCTCCGGGTTCTCCAGGCGGAGCCGCTCCTGCGGGTACAGCGGCGTCAGCTTGGTGAACTCGGGGCGCTGGTGCGCCTCCTCGATCGACATGCCGTTGACCGAGTCGAGCCGCACCAGGGCGTTGAACTTGCTGCGGACGTTCTTGCCGGCCGGCTGCTCGTCGCCCTCCCGGGGCTGGCGGATGGCGCCGACGATCGCGTCGCCGCGGCGCAGACCGGCCTTCTTGACCTGGTTGAGCGACACGTAGACGTCGCCCGCGCCGGGCAGGTAGCCGCTGGTGCGCACGAACGCGTAGTTGTCGAGGATGTCGAGCACGCCGGCGACGGGCAGCAGCACGTCGTCCTCGCGCACCTCGACGTCGTCGAGACCGGCCACGTCGGGGGCGTTCGTCCGGCCGCTGCGGTTGCGCTTGCGGTCGCGACCACGGTCCCGGCCGCGGCGGCGGCGCGAGCCGCGCTCGTCGTCGTCGTCGCGGCGCTGCCGCTCGTCACGCTGGCCACCGCCCTGCGCGCCGGAGCGCTGCGGGGCGGAGCCGTCGGTGGCGCGGCCCTGGCCGGAGCGCTGGCCGTCGCCGTCGCTCTGACCCGCGGCCTGACCGCCCTGGCCCGCGGCCTGGCCGCCCTGGCCAGCGTTCTGACCCGCGTTCTGACCGCCGGAGCGTCGGGCACCCCGCTCGCGGGGCGCAGCCACGGCCTCGGCCAGCTGCGCGAGACGCGCCTCGCGGTCGGCGTCGGAGCGCTGGTCACCGCGCTGCTCGCCACGCTGCTCGCCACGTTGCTCACCCTGGCGGGCGGGCTGGGCGGCAGGGGCGTCGTCGGCGCCGGAGCGCTGCTGCGGCGCGGCGTCGCTCTCGGCGGAGCCGGTCGAGCGCGTGGCGCGGCGCGAACGACGGGGCGCCTCGGCGCCCTCGGCGCGCGTCGCGCGGGCGTCGGACGTCTTGGGCTGGTCGGCCGGGGCGTCGCTGCGGACCGTGGGTGCCACGGCGGTCGCCGCGGCGACCGGGGCAGCGGCGGTGCGCGCGCCCTGGCCGCCAGCGGCCCGGATCGCGTCCTGCAGGTCGCTCTTGCGCATGCGGGACGTGCCCTTCACGCCCATGCCGGAGGCCATCGCCTGCAGCTCGGCAAGACGCATCGAGCTCAGGTTTCCGGATGCGGCGGAGCCGTTCCGGCTGTCGGTGGTGTTCGTCACGAAGGACCCTTCCCCCTCGTATGCGGCCCTCAGATGTCACGGGCCGGGGTGGCTGCCGTCCAGGCGCGGGGAGCGCCGAGACGCGTGGAACCTCGCATCAGTGGTACGACGACGTCGGCTGGCGGGGTTGGTGTTTCGCCTTCTGCCGGGACTGCCGCGGCGGGTCGTGCACCGCATCGCAACCGCCAGGCACCTGGCTCCGACCGGGCACGCGAGCGTGCCGTGCGGTGGGAGGGAGTGCCCTCGCGATCGATCCCGAAGGCTCAACGCATCATATCACCTCATGCTCGTCCGGAGGCCGACACGCCGCCTCCTTCGAAACCCGGCCCGGCGGTCACGCGCCGCGCGACCGCGCCGTCCGTGTCGATGCCCAGGCGGAGCGCCCGCCAGCCCGCCACGTCGTCGACGAGCTCGGCCAGGATCCCGTCGAGCCGGGTCGTCCCCTCCCCCGACGTGAGCACGAGCACGGTCGGCCCCGCGCCGGAGATCGTGGCCGCGAGGCCCTCGGCCCGCAGCGCGCGCAGCAGCTCTGCCGACCCCGCCATGACGGCCGCCCGGTAGTCCTGGTGCAGGCGGTCCTCGGTCGCGTCGAGCAGCAGCTCGGGGCGCCGCGCCAACGCCTCGACCAGGAGGCCGGCGCGGCCCGCCGTGAAGGCTGCGTCTCCGTGCGGCACCTCGGCCGGCAGCACCCCGCGGGCCCGGCTCGTGGCGAGGCGGTGGTCGGGCACGAGCACGGTGGCCTCGATGCGCTCGTCCACGTCCAGGTCGACGGCGCGCGGGCCGTCCGCCGTCCGCCAGGCGAGGGTGGCGCCACCGCGGATCGCGGGCGCCGCGTTGTCCGGGTGCCCCTCGAACTCGGTAGCGATCCGCAGCACCGCGTTCGCGTCGAGCACGTGCGGGTCTGCCAGCAGGGCCCGGGCCGCGACGATGCCCGCGACCACGGCCGCCGACGACGAGCCCAGCCCCCGCGCGTGCGGGATGCGGTTCAGGCACCGCAGCCGCAGCCCGGTCCGGGGCGCGCCCGCGAGGTCCAGCGTGTGGCGCAGGGCGCGCACCACGAGGTGGTCCTCCCCCGCCGGCACCTCGCCGGCGCCCTCGCCCTCGACCTCGATCTCGACGTCGCCGCTCGCGAGGAGCTCGACCTCCAGCTCGTCGTGCAGGGCGAGGGCCAGCCCCATCGCATCGAAACCGGGGCCGAGGTTCGCGCTGGTGGCGGGGACGCGGACGAGGACGTGGTCGGCGCCGAGCTGCATGGGGTTCCCCTCCCGGGGCCGTGAGGAGTGGACTCAGTCGAGGCCGAGCGCGTCCGCGATGGACACGACGTCGGCGCTCACGCGAAGGGGAGCGACCTCGCCGCCGTCGGGCGTGCGCAGCGCCCACTGGGGGTCCTTGAGGCCGTGCCCCGTGACGGTCACGACGACGCGCGCGCCGGCGGGGACCAGGCCGCGCTCGGCGCGGGCGAGGAGCCCCGCGACACCGGCCGCGGACGCCGGCTCGACGAAGACGCCGACCTCGGCGGACAGCACGCGGTGCGCCGCGAGGATCTGCTCGTCCGTCACCGCCTCGATGACGCCCCCGGACCCGTCGCGGGCGGCCTCGGCCTGCTCCCACGAGGCGGGGTTGCCGATGCGGATCGCCGTGGCGATCGTCTCCGGCTGGTCGACGGGGTGACCATGCACGATCGGCGCGGCGCCCGCGGCCTGGAAGCCCCACATCTGCGGCGTCCGCGTGGCGACGGCGCCCGCCGCCTCGCCGGCGTCCAGGCCCGCGTACTCCCGGAAGCCCTTCCAGTACGCGGTGATGTTGCCCGCGTTGCCCACCGGCAGGCAGTGGATGTCGGGGGCGTCGCCCAGGGCGTCGACGATCTCGAAGGCCGCCGTCTTCTGGCCCTCGATGCGGTCGGGGTTGACGGAGTTCACCAGCTCGACCGGGTACACCTCGGCGAGCTTGCGGGCCGCCACGAGGCAGTCGTCGAAGTTGCCGTCGACCTGCAGCAGGCGTGCGCCGTGCGCGACCGCCTGGCTGAGCTTGCCCATCGCGATCTTGCCGTCGGGCACCAGCACCGCGCACGTCATGCCGGCGCGGGTCGCGTAGGCCGCGGCCGACGCGGACGTGTTGCCCGTCGACGCGCACACGACGGCCTTGGCGCCGCGTCCGGCCGCCGCCGAGATGGCTGCCGTCATCCCCCGGTCCTTGAACGACCCGGTCGGGTTCATCCCCTCGACCTTGACGTAGACGTCGGCACCGGTGCGCTGCGACAGCGCGGGCGCGGGCACCAGCGGCGTGCCGCCCTCGCCGAGCGTCACGACACGCTCGCTCAGGTGGGCGGGCAGCCGGTGGGCGTACTCGGTGATGACACCGCGCCACTGGTGGGCAGGCTGTGGCGTGGACATGTCAGGCTCCCTCGACTCGCAGGACGGACGTGATCTCGTGCACCGCGTCGAGGCGGCGCACGGCCGCGACCGTGGCGGCGAGCGACGCCTCGCGCGCGGCGTGCGTGGTGAGCAGCAGCGCGGCGGTGCCCTCGGTGCCCACGACGTACGGCTCGTTCGGGGCCTGCCGCACGGTGTCGATCGACACGCCGTGGTCGGCGAGGACCTGGGCCACCTGCGCCAGCACGCCGGGCCGGTCCGCCACGACGAGGCGCACCTGGTAGCGGGTGACCGCGGCGTCGTGCGGCAGCACCGGCAGCGACGCGTAGGCCGACTCGCGGGGCCCCCGGCCACCGGCGACCCGGTCGCGGGCGACCGACACGACGTCGCCCAGCACCGCCGACGACGTCGGCCGCCCGCCCGCGCCCTGGCCGTAGAACATCAGCGGGCCGGCGTCGTCGGCCTCGACGAACACCGCGTTGAACGCCCCGCGCACCGCGGCGAGCGGGTGCGTGGACGGCACGAGCGCGGGGTGCACGCGCACCGAGACCCCCTCGGCGGTCTGCTCGGCGATGGCGAGCAGCTTCACCACGTGCCCGGTCTGCTGCGCCGCGGCGACGTCGGCCGCCGAGACGCCGGTGATGCCCTCGCACGCGACCTGGGCCAGCGAGACGCGCGTGTGGAACGCCAGGGAGGCGAGGATCGCGGCCTTGGCGGCCGCGTCGTGGCCCTCGACGTCGGCGGTCGGGTCGGCCTCCGCGTAGCCGAGCGCCTGCGCCTCCTTGAGGGCGGCGGCGAGGTCCAGCCCGTGCGTCGCCATCTGGTCGAGCACGTAGTTCGTGGTGCCGTTGACGATCCCGAGCACGCGCCGCACGTGGTCGCCCGCGAGCGACTCGCGCACCGGGCGGACGATCGGGATCGCGCCCGCCACGGCAGCCTCGAACGACAGGTCCACGCCTGCCGCGTCGGCGGCCTCGAACAGCTCCGGGCCGTGCGCCGCGAGCAGCGCCTTGTTGGCCGTGACGACGCTCGCGCCACCGGCGATCGCCCGGTGGATGAGGCCGCGCGCGGGCTCGATGCCGCCCATGAGCTCGACGACGAGGTCGGCCCGGTCCACGAGGGCGTCCGCGTCCTCGGTGAGCAGCTCGCGCGGCACGACCGTGCCCACGCCCTCCCGGGGCCGGCTCGCGTCGCGCACGGCGATGCCCACGAGCTCGAGGCGCGCTCCCGCCCGGGCCGCGAGGTCGTCGGCGCGGGCGACCAGGGTCTGCGCGACCTGCGTCCCGACGACGCCGCAGCCCAGCAGGGCGACGCGCAGCACGCCGGGTTCGGGGCGCGGTGCGGCCGGAGGCACGGGGACGGAGGCTGCAGGCACGGGGAAACCTTCGGAACGGGTGGCCGGGACGGTGGTCAGGATAGCCGCGCCGCGCGGTCGACGGGCTGACCGTCCACAGGCGCCCTCTCCTCGTCAGCCGAGGTCGAGCGCCAGCAGGTCGTCGACCGTCTCCCGCCGCACGAGGACGCGCGAGGCGCCCTCGGCGACGGCCACCACCGGCGGCCGCGTGAGCAGGTTGTAGTTGGACGCCATCGACCGCCCGTACGCGCCGGTCGCGGCGACGGCGAGCAGGTCGCCCGCGCGCACGTCGCCGGGCAGGAGCACCTCGTGCACGACGATGTCGCCGCTCTCGCAGTGCTTGCCCACGACGCGCGCCAGCACGGGCTCGGCGTCCGACGTCCGGCCCACCAGCTCCGCGTGGTACCGCGCGTCGTAGAGCGCCGGACGGATGTTGTCGCTCATGCCGCCGTCGACGGACACGTACGTGCGCACCCGGCCGTCGTCGAGCGCGACCGGCTTGACCGTGCCGACCGTGTAGAGCGTCAGGCCCGCCGGGCCGACGATCGCACGCCCCGGCTCGATCGAGATGCGGGGCAGCGTCGTGCCGAGCTCCGCACAGACGGCGGACACCGCGCTCGCCACGTCCTTGGCGATGCGGTCCGGGTCGAGCGGTACCTCGCCCGGCAGGTACGCGATGCCGTAGCCGCCGCCGAGGTCCACCTCGTCCACCAGCACGCCGGTGCGCTCCGCGAGCTCCGCCCGCAGCCGCAGCACCACCCGCGCCGCCGCCTCGAAGCCCGCCGGGTCCAGGATCTGCGAGCCGATGTGGGAGTGGATGCCGAGCAGCCGCAGCTCCGGCCGGGCGACCACGGCGAGCAGGGCCCGCATCGCGGGCGGGTCTCCCCCGTCGGCGCCGGCGTTCACCGACAGCCCGAACTTCTGGTCCTCGTGCGCGGTCGAGATGTACTCGTGGCCGCCGGCGTGCACGCCGGTCGTGACCCGCACCATGACGGGCGCGACCACACCGCGGGAGGCCGCGAGGGCAGCGACCCGGTCCACCTCCACCAGCGAGTCGACGATGATCCGGCCGACGCCGGCGTCGAGGGCGGCGAGGACCTCCTCGTCCGACTTGTTGTTGCCGTGCAGGCCGATCTCGGCGCCGGGCACGCCGGCCCGGAGCGCGACGGCGAGCTCGCCGCCGGACGCCGTGTCGACGCGCAGCCCCTCCTCGCGGGCCCAGCGCGCCACCGCGACGGTCAGCAGCGCCTTGCCCGCGTAGTAGACGTCCACGCCCGTGCCGACCTCGGCGAACGCCGTCGCGAACGCCGTCCGGTAGCCCCGGGCCCGGGAGCGGAAGTCCGCCTCGTCGAGCACGTACACCGGGGTGCCGTGCGTGGCCGCGAGGTCACCCACGGCGACGCCCGCGACCTCGACCGCGCCGTCCGCGCGCCGCTGGACGCCGCTCGCCCAGGGGACGCCGAGGACGCCCGCGGTCACATCCGCTCCGGGGCGGAGACGCCGAGCAGCTCCAGACCGTTGGCGAGCACCTGGCGCACGGCGTCGTTGAGCCACAGGCGCGTGCGGTGCGTGTCCGTGACCTCCTCGTCCGGGTACGGCGTCACGCGGCACTCCTGGTACCACTTGTGGTAGTCGGCGGCCAGCGACTCGAGGTAGCGCGCGACGCGGTGCGGCTCCCGCAGCTCCGCGGCCTGGGACACGATCCGCGGGAACTCGGTGAGCGAGCCCACGAGCGCGGCCTCGGTCCCGTGCGTGAGCAGCGCCGGGTCGAACGCGTCCGCCCCGTCCGGGCGGGTGCGCACCACGTCGCGGTCGGCCGCGTTCCGGTCGACGGCGCAGGTGCGCGAGTGGGCGTACTGCACGTAGTAGACGGGGTTGTCGTTGCTCTGCTTGAGCATCTCCTCGCCCGACAGCGACAACGGCGAGTCGGCCGGGTAGCGCGCGAGCGAGTAGCGCAGCGGGTCCGAGCCGAGCCACTCGATGAGGTCGTCCATGTACAGGGCGTTGCCCCGGCGCTTGCCCATCCGCTCGCCGCCGATGTTGACGAGCTGGCCGATGAGCACCTCGATGTTCGCCTCCGGGTCGTCGCCCGCGCACGCGGCGATGGCCTTGAGGCGGTTGATGTACCCGTGGTGGTCGGCGCCGAGCAGGTAGATCTTGCCCGGGAAGCCGCGGTCCTTCTTCGACAGGTAGTACGCGGCGTCGGCGGCGAAGTACGTGGGCTCGCCGTTCGCGCGGATCATCACGCGGTCCTTGTCGTCGCCGAAGTCCGTGGTGCGCAGCCACACCGCGCCGTCGACGTCGAACACGTGACCCTGCTCGCGCAGGCGCTCGACGGCCTGCTCCACCGCGCCCGACTCGTGCAGGGTGCGCTCCGAGAACCAGACGTCGAAGTGCACGCCGAAGGCGTCGAGCGTGCGGCGGATCGCCTCGAGCTGCGCCTGGTAGCCGAGCTCGCGCGCGGCCGTGGCGGCCGCGTCGGCGGGGAGGTCGAGCAGGTCGGGCTCCTGCGCCAGCACCTCGGCGGCGCGCTCCGTGACGTACTCGCCCGGGTACCCGCCCTCGGGCACGTCCTCGCCCTTGGCGCGAGCGACGATGGACGCGCCGAACTTGTCCATCTGCGCGCCGGCGTCGTTGATGTAGTACTCCGCGGTCACGTCGGCGCCGGCGGCGCGCATGATCCGCACGAGGGCGTCACCCAGGGCTGCCCAGCGGGTGTGCCCGATGTGCAGCGGGCCCGTCGGGTTCGCCGAGATGTACTCGAGGTTGTGGACCTGCCCCGCGAGGGTGTCGGTGCGGCCGTACTGCTCGCCCGCGGTGACGATCGACCGGGCGAGCTCGCCCGCCGCGCCCGCCTCGAGCGTGATGTTGAGGAAGCCCGGCCCGGCGACGTCGGCCGCCTTCACGCCCGGCGTCGCCACGAGGCGCGCCGCCAGGTCCTCGGCGAGGGCCCGCGGCGTCGTGCCCGCCTTCTTCGCGAGCTGGAGGGCCACGTTGGTGGCCCAGTCCCCGTGCTCGCGCTGCCGCGGTCGCTCCACGTGGACCGAGGCCGGGACGGCGTCGGCGGGCAGGGCGAGGGTGCCGTCGGCCACGGCCGAGGCGAGGGCAGCGCTGAGTGCTCCGGAGAGCTCGTCGGGGGTCACCGGGCGATTCTACAAAGGTGCGGCACGGGTCCGTGCGCTCGGTTGCCACCCGGACCCCGAGGTGCTGGTAGTCTCGTGCACCGTGCCGACGGCTTCGCGTTGTCGATCGTGTCGGCGCCCGCGCCTGTAGCTCAGTGGATAGAGCGTCTGCCTCCGGAGCAGAAGGTCGGGGGTTCGAATCCCTTCAGGCGCACCGACGAAGAGCGGCCCTGGTCATCGACCAGGGCCGCTCTTCTGTGTTGACCCCGGAAAGCACCCCAGACGTCGCGGTTG
>NZ_JBSHCR010000031.1:23390-48968 GCF_053615895.1 Isoptericola sp. NPDC055881 | reverse complement strand
CGGGGTCGGTGGTGGTGAGGGTGTTGCTGGTGCTGTGGGGGTCGTCGAAGTCCCAGGTGTATCTGGTGGGTTCGGCGCGGATGGTGAGGGGGATGTCGAGGAGGGTGGTGTCGCGGTCGTGGGGGGTGGCGGTGGTGTAGGCGGGGTAGTGGATGTTGACGAGCAGGGGTGGGGTGGCTTGGAGGGTGGCGGTGGGGGTGGGGATGTGCAGGGTGCGGAAGGCGTGGCGGGCTTGGGTGGTGAGGTCGGCGGGGGTGATGCATTGGTCGTCGGTGAGTTGTTCGGGGTTGGCGTAGGTGCCGTCCTTGCGTAGGCGTTGGACCCATAGGGCGTGCAGGCGGGTGCCGTCGCAGGCGGGGGTGATCTGGGCTTCGGTGGTGTTCTGGGGGCAGGCGCCGGGTGCGGTGGTGATGGCTTGGACGGCTTCGAGGTCGTCGAACGTGAGGCAGGCTGTGGCGTCCGCGCGCAGGTAGCGGTCCTGAGATTGGCCGGAAGTGGACTTGCCGGGCCCCGCGTTTCCTGCGCGAGCATCGCCCTCGCGTCCGACCTGCATGGTGTCGGTTGCCTCGTCTGCCCTGCTCCAGATCGATCCCTCGTCGGCGGGCGATGTCGCTACCGACGGGAGGACGAGTGCGGTCATCAAGCCAAGTGAAGTCGCCGCGAGTTTCGCGATTTCGCGCATCTCACTTTTCCTTGATCTGGGCGGCGCCGATCATGACCCAGGCACCGTCCTGTCGCCCGACCTCGACAGCCAGGTGCAGTTGGACTGGTTTTTCCTCGTAGATGACCGCGTCCGTCATATCCGTCAGGGTGACGGCACCCTGCGCGACCTTGACGTCGACCGGCCAGATCCCGGTCGCCTGATCTTGTTCGTACAAATGTGTGACGCTCGCGGTGGTCGGCTTGCTCTCCCAGTCGTAACCCTTCGCTGCGATTTCTCGCGCCTGCCTCAGGCGATTGGCGCAGTATTCACAGCTCTTGTGCGACATGGCCTCCCATTCGGCGGTGTCGCCCGTCTTCATGATGTAGTCGTCGAGCTCGAGGAAGTAGACCGCGGCGGCTTCGGCGCCTGCGGGCCCGTCGTCGTCCAGCGCCTGGGGTCGTTCGGGTGCCACGACGATGGCCTTGGCTGTCGGCGACGGCGAGGAGGGCTTCGCACTGGCGCTGGTACCGGGCCGCGGTGTGGCGGTCGGTGGCTCGTCGTCGGCGCACCCGGCGACGAGCAGGGCGGCGGCCGTGGCGAGTGAGGTGGCGGCGAGGACGGCCCGGGTACGGGGCATGACGAGGCTTCCTGTCGGCGGCGAGGTCGCGTCACTGTAGGTCGATCCCGCAGCGGGCCGCCGGGGGCCTGTGGATAACTGTCTGGCACCTGGTGTGCCCCGGGGGGGTTGCGCGACGCGCTGTTCAGTGGTTCATTAGTCGAGTAACGAACCCATGAACCACTGACCCTGCGTGAGGAGGCCGCGTGTTCGACGGTCCCGAACCGATCTACCTGCAGATCGCCCAGATGATCCGCGCGCAGGTGCTCGCCGGAGAGCTCGCGGAGGAGGAGCAGGTCATGTCGACCACCCAGTTCGCCACGACGTTCCGCATCAACCCCGCCACCGCCGCCAAGGCCTTCGCCGGCCTGGTGGACGAGGGCGTCCTGTACAAGCGCCGCGGCCTGGGCATGTTCGTCGCCCCAGGAGCGCGCGAGCGCCTGCTCGACCACCACCGCAAGGCCTATTTCGACGACGTGCTCGCGCCGGCGCTTGCGCAGGCCGACCTGCTCGGCATCTCGACCGACGAGCTCGTCGCCTACGTCCTCGGCACGGACGACCCCCGCCAGCCCACGACCACCACGGAGGAGCCATGACCCCCGCACCCTTCGGCGCCCGTCTCGACGACGTCGTCGTCCGGTTCGGAGCGCAGCGCCGGCTGACGGCCGACGGCGCGGCCATCAAGGACGAGGCCGGGACCGCGCTCGACGGCGTGACGCTCGACCTGCGGCCCGGCGTCATCACGGGCGTCCTGGGCCGCAACGGCGCCGGGAAGTCGACGCTCCTGACCCTGCTGGCCGCGTTCAACCGCCCCACCGAGGGCACGGTCCGCGTCGGCACGGGCGACCTCCTGGAGGACCCGTGGGAGAACCCGTGGGTCACGGCGAACGTCCAGCTCGTGCGCGAGAGCGGCGACCTCATGGACGACGAACGCGTCTCCGAGACGCTCAAGTACTACGCCGACCTGCGCCCGTACTGGGACGCCGACCTCGCCGCGCGGCTGCTCGACACGTTCGAGGTGAACCCGCGCAAGAAGCCGACCGCCCTGTCCCGCGGCAAGCGGTCCGCGGTCGGGGCCACGATCGGCCTCGCGGCGCGCGCCCCGCTGACGATCCTCGACGAGGTGTACCTCGGCATGGACGCCCCGACGCGGTACGCGTTCTACGACGAGATCCTCGCGGACTACGCCGAGCACCCGCGCACCATCCTGCTCTCCAGCCACCTGGTGGAGGAGGTCGAGCGGCTCTTCGAGGACGTCGTGGTGCTGCACCGCGGCCGCGTGCTCCTCGCCGAGACCGCCGAGGAGATGCAGGCCCGCGGCTTCAGCCTCACCGGCCCGGTCACGGCGGTCGAGGAGCTCGCCCGCGGCCGCCGCGAGCTGCACCGCCAGCAGCTGGGCGCCACCGTGCAGGTCACGCTCGAGGGCGCGCCCGACGACGCCACGACAGCCGCGGCACGCGCCGCCGGCGTCGAGCTCGGGTCCCTGCCCCTGCAGGACCTCTTCGTGCGCCTGACCCAGCCGGAGGCCGCGACCGCGGCGGAGGCACGGCGATGAGCGCCGCGGTCGTCGTCACCCCGGCCGAGCGGGACGTCTTCGTGGCGCGGATGCACGCGCGGGCGGTGCGCCGTGTGGCGCGGTCCGTCGGGCGGGCGTCGCTCGTCGTCGGGTCGATCTTCTGGGGCATCTTCCTCGTCGTCACCGTCGGCGTGCCGCTCGTCGTGCACCAGGCCGGTGGCGTGATGGGCGGGGGAGTGCTGACCGGTGCCGAGTACGCGGCGCCGTGGTTCGCGCTCTCTCTCGGCATGATCGCGCTCGGCTCGCTGGTCGTCCCGCACCTGGCCGCCGGCGGCACCCGTCGCTCGCTGGCCGTGGGCGGGCTCGAAGCGGCCCTGGTCGCGGGCCTCGCCTACGGCGTGGCCTACGGGCTGCTCCTGCTCGTGGAGCGCGGCCTCTTCGGCGCCCTCGGGTGGACGTGGGACCAGCTCGGCAGCGGGCTCGACGCCGGCGGGGCATGGCTCGTGGTCACCGCCGTGACCAGTGCGATCTCCGTCGCCGTGTACACGCTGGTCGGGATGGCCACGCAGGCCGCCTACCGGACGCACGGCGTGTGGCGCGGCACGGCGCTGCTGCTGCCCGGGCTGGTGCTGTTGGTCCTGGTCGACCACGCCACCCGCAGCGGAGCGTTCGCGGACGCCTTCGGCGGCCTCGGCCTGGGCGGGGACCACGCGCCCGCCGCGCTCGGCCTCCTGCAGGCATTCGTCGTGCTGGCGCTGGCCGCGGGCTGGCTCTGGTGGCAGATGCGCACCCTCCGACTCCGTCCGACGAGGTGACCCCATGACCACAGCGCCGTACCGCGTCGCCGTCGGCAAGGTCCGCCGCCGGACGCTGCGCTCGCTCGTGATCTCCGGCGCCTGGTTCTGGGCGATCTGGGCGGCGTTCGTCGTCGCCGTGCCGCTGGCCGTCGACCGGTGGGGCGGCGAGATGGACGGCCTCACCTACGACGCCGCCGGCGGACCGGCCCGCTGGGTCGCGTTCGCCGTCGGAACCATCCTCACGGCGGCGCTGCTCGACCTGCACGTCGCCGCCGGCGGCACCCGCCGGTCGTTCGTCGACGGCGTCGTGCGCGCCGCAGCCGTCGCCGGGCTCGCGTTCGGGGTGCTCGCCGTGGTGCTGGCGCTCGCGGAGCAGCGGCTCTACGCCGCGATCGACCGGTCCTGGCAGGGCACCGCCGCGCCGCTCGACGTCGGCACCCCGGCGGGGGCCGTCGTCACGGCCGCGGGGGAGGCGCTCGTCGTCGTGACGTACGTCCTCGTGGGCGTCGCCGTGGTCGCGGGCTACCGGCGCGGCGGCCCGTGGCGCGGCACGCTCCTGGTCGTCCCGCTCCTGCTGCCTGCCGCGCTGGCCGACCTCGCCACGCAGACGGGCGTCTTCGGGCTCGCCGTCCGCGGCGGGTACGAGAACGTCCCGCTCGGCGCCGTGCTCGCCGTCGCGGGCTCCCTCGCCGCCGCCGCGCTGGCCACCGTCGTCGCCCACCGCATGCTCTCCGCCGTCCCGCTCCGCCCCTGACCGCGCACCCACACCCGCACCCGCCCGCACACACCCGCACCACCGACCCGAAGGAGGCCCTCATGGCCGACCCCATCGTGGAGGTGTCGAACCTCCGCAAGACCTACGGTCCGAAGACGGCCGTCGACGACGTGTCGTTCACGGTCCAGCCCGGTGAGATCTTCGGCATCCTCGGCCCCAACGGTGCCGGGAAGACCACCACCGTCGAGACGCTCGCCGGGCTGCGCACGGCCGACGGCGGCACCGTGCGCGTCCGCGGCGTCGACACACAGCGCGACCCCGCCGCCGTCCGGGACGTCCTGGGCGTGCAGCTCCAGGAGGCGGCGCTGCACGACAAGATCACCGTGGGCGAGGCCCTGCGCCTGTTCGCGGGGTTCTACCCCGACCCCGCCGACCCCGTCGAGCTGCTGGCGCTGCTCGACCTCACCGAGCACGTCGACAAGCAGTTCGCGCGGCTCTCGGGCGGCCAGAAGCAGCGGCTGTCCATCGCGCTCGCCCTCGTCGGCAACCCCGAGATCGCCATCCTCGACGAGCTCACCACCGGCCTCGACCCGCAGGCGCGGCGCGCCACCTGGGACCTCGTGGAGCGCGTCCGCGACACGGGCGTCACCGTCCTGCTCGTCACGCACTTCATGGAGGAGGCCGAGCGCCTCTGCGACCGGCTCGTCGTCATCGACGCGGGCCGCGTCGTCGCCGAGGGCACCCCGGCCGAGCTGATCGACGGGCTCGAGGGCGGCCGCACCGTCGTCGTGCGCTTCGCCGCGCAGGACGTCGACCGCGGCCGTGCCGTCCTCGACTCCCTCGCCGACCGCGACCCCGACGTGCACCGCGTCGAGCCGGTGGACGGCACCACCGCCGAGGTGGCCGTCTCCGGCAGCCGCCGGGTGCTGTTCTCCCTCGTCCCCGCCCTCGCCGCGGCCGACCTCGTGCCCGACGACGTCCGCACCGTCACCCGTTCGCTGGAGGACGTCTTCCTCGCCGTCACGGGGCGCACCTACGACCCCGAGGCCGCGCCCGCCCTCGCCACCAAAGGAGCGTCGTCATGACCGCCGCTGCGCCCGCAACGCCCGCTCGTCCCGTCCGTCCCGCCCGCCGCGCCTGGCGCGGGTTCGGGCTGCTGGTGCGCACCGAGGCCCGGGTGTGGCTCCGCGACTTCGCCGCCCCATTCTTCGGGATCCTCTTCCCGACCCTGATCCTCGTCGGCGTCGGCTACGCCATCCCCGGCATGCGCGACCCGATCACCGACGCGCCGGTGACGTCGGTCTGGTACGGGCTCACCCCGATCGCCACCTACCTGCCCACCGTGATGGCGATGGCCGTCGGCACCGCGTCGCTCACCGTCATGCCGGTGACGATCGCGACCTACCGCGAGAAAGGCGTGCTGCGCCGCCTCTCGACCACCCCGATGCGTCCGCAGGGGATCGTGCTGAGCCACCTGCTCATCAACGTCGCGACGACGGTCGTGGGCGTCGTCCTCGCCCTCGTCGTCGCGCAGCTCGCGTTCGGCATCGCCGTGCCGCAGCACCTCGGCGTCGTGCTGCTCGCGTTCGTCCTCGGACTGTGCGCGATGTTCTCGCTCGGCATGCTCGTCGCCGCCGTCGCGCCGCGGGCGTCCGTGGCCAACGCCGTCGCGATGTCGCTGTACTTCCCGATGCTCCTGCTCGCCGGGCTCTGGACGCCCGGGCCGATCATGCCCGAGCTGCTCCGGCAGATCGGCCAGTTCACGCCGCTCGGCGCCGCGTCGCAGGCGATGACCACGGGCTGGTTCGAGTCCGGGTTCCCCCTGCTGCAGTGCGTCGTCATGGTGGTGTGGACGGCGGTGCTGCTGCCCCTCGCGGTCCGGTTGTTCCGCTGGACGTGAGCGTCGCGCGCGCCCGGGGCGAGTAACGTGCGGCGGATGCGCAGAGTGGCAGAGCTGGCCGGGAAGTGGTTCGCGGTGCTCGTGGTGCTGGGCGGGGTCGCGGGGCTGCTGGCGCCGACGGCGCTCGCGCCCGTCGCCGCGCAGACGCCGCTGTTCCTCGGGATCATCATGTTCGGGATGGGGCTCACGCTGCGTGGGTCCGACTTCGGGCTCGTCGCGCGCCGGCCGTGGGCCGTGCTGCTCGGCGTGGTCGCGCAGTTCACGATCATGCCGGTGCTGGCCTGGGCGATCGGGCACCTGTTCGGCCTCGAGGGCGACGCGCTGATCGGCATGATCCTCGTGGGCGCCGCCCCGGGCGGGACGGCGTCCAACGTCGTCGTCTACCTCGCGAAGGGCGACACCGCCCTGTCCGTCACGCTGACGTCCGTCTCCACGCTGCTCGCCCCGCTCCTCACGCCGGCGCTGGTGCTGTGGCTCGCCGGCTCCCAGCTCGACGTCACCTACGGCGCGTTGGTCACGTCCATCATGCAGATCGTGCTGTTCCCCGTGCTAGCCGGGCTGCTGGTGCGGACGTTCGCGGGCGGGCTCGTGGAGCGGTACATGCTGCCCTACCTGCCGCTCGTGTCCGTCGCGGGGATCGTCGTCATCGTGGCCGGCATCGTCGCCGCCAACGCCGACGCCGTGCTCGGCACCGGGATCCTCGTGGCGCTCGCCGTGATCGTGCACAACGGCCTCGGCCTCCTGCTCGGCTACGGCGCAGCGAGCCTGGCGCGGCTCGACGAGGGCTCCCGCCGCGCCGTCAGCGTCGAGGTCGGCATGCAGAACTCGGGCCTCGCGGCCAGCCTCGCCACCCACTACTTCACGCCGGCGGCAGCGCTGCCCGCCGCGCTGTTCTCCGTCTGGCACAACGTGTCCGGCTCGGTGCTCGCGTCGTTCTGGGCCCGTCGTCCGGTCGGGCCGGACGAGCGGCGTGCTACCGCCGCGGCCCCTAGCCTGCAGCCGTGAAGCCGTTCCTCTTTCTCGGCACGCGGGCCGAGGATGTCGCCGCCGACGGCGAGTACGAGGCCGTCCTGCGCCACTCGGGGCTCCCCGCCGGGGCGCTGCGACGCGTGCGCCTGGAGGCCGGGCCGCTGCCGCCCGTCGACCTCGACGCCCTGTCGGGGGTGATCGTCGGCGGCGGCCCGTTCAACTCGTCCGACCCCGAGGACGAGAAGTCGGACGTGCAGCGCCGCGTGGAGCGGGAGATGGCCGCCCTGCTCGACACGCTGGTCGAGCGCGACTTCCCGTTCCTCGGCGCCTGCTACGGCGTCGGGACGCTGGGCACGCACCAGGGCGGGGTGATCGACCGCACCTACGCCGAGACCGTCGGCCCGGCCGAGATCGAGCTGACGCCCGAGGGCATGACCGACCCGCTGCTGGCAGGCATGCCCGCCCGGTTCACGGCCTACCTCGGGCACAAGGAGGCGGTGAGCGTGCCGCCGCCGACGGCCACCGTCCTCGCGCGGTCCGCCGGCGCGCCCGTGCAGATGTTCCGCGTGCGCCAGAACCTGTACGCCACCCAGTTCCACCCCGAGCTGGACCTCGCCGGCATCGAGCAGCGGGTCGAGGTGTACCGGTCCTACGGGTACTTCCCGCCGGAGGAGGGGGAGCGGATCGTCGCGCGCTCCCGCGAGCATCGCGTCACCGAGCCCATGCGCATCCTGCGCAACTTCGTGGCCCGCTACGCCCGCTGACCCCCGAACATGTCAGAGCCACGTCACGCTCGAGCGTGACGTGGCTCTGACAGGTCTCAGGGTCCGAGAGTTGTCAGAGCCAGGTGCGGGCATGCCCTCACCTGGCTCTGACAGGTCTCACTTGTGGGAGCGGGGCGTGGTGACGTCCACCGTCATCACGCCGTTCTTCCCGTTCACGTCCTTGACCTTGATCTTGGTCCCGGTGCCCCCGACGACGACCGAGTTCCACGGGTTCGCGGTGTCGTAGTAGGCGTTCGGGTCCGAGTCGTCGAAGACGTTGTCCTGCTTGTTCGACCACGTACGCAGCGTGGTCATGCCGGCCGCCGTCTCCCGGTGCAGCGTGAAGGCGTCCGTCTTGTCGAGGCCGAACGTCGCGTCGAACGCCTGGATGCGGTTGCGGGCGACCGTGCCGTCCGACCACCGCAGCGCCTGCGCGTTCGCGTCGACCGGCAGGGCCTGCCCGCCGCCCGGGTGCTGCGAGGTGTTGTTGTCGCCGTAGAAGCTGTTGACGTACCAGACGAGCAGGCCGTCCTGGTACGGGAAGTGCTCCACGGTGTTCGGCTTGGTGAGGGTCCAGCCGAAGTTGTACGGCCCCTGCTTCAGGGTCGTGTCGTAGCCGGCGTACTGCCGGTTCTCCGCGACGTAGTAGTGCGTGAAGTCGACGTCGTACGTGCCGTTCGCCTTGATCACGCTGAACCCGTCGTTCGTCCAGCCCGCGAGCCCGTCGCTGAAGTCCTCGGTCAGGGCGGTGCCCACGGCGACGTCGTCGACGAGGAAGCCCAGGAGGTTCAGGCCGCCGTCGCTCTGGTAGCGGAACCGGACCTGCGCGTTCTGCCCGGCGTACGCGCCGAGGTCGGCGGTGAGGTCGACCCACGCCTTGCCGGAGTCGCCGGAGATGCCGCCGTTCGCGTCCTCGTCGGACAGGTTCGTCGGCAGCGTCGTCCAGGTGCCGCCGCCGTCGGTCGAGACCTCGGCGAAGGCGTGGTCGTAGCCCTCCTCGATCGCGTACTGCACCTTCGCGGTGAGCGACGCGCCGGCCGGCACGGTGAAGGACGGCGAGGTCAGCGTGTTGTTCGCGTTGCTGCCCGTGCCCGAGTAGGCGAACTGGCCGTCGTACGGCTTCACGCCCAGGTCGACCTCCTTGGTGCCGTCCGGCAGGTTCACCACCACGGCCTGCGGCTTCGTCGTCGCGTGGAACGACGGGCCGAGCTTCACGGTGGCGCGCTCGCCCTGGTCGACGGTCGCGTAGTCGAGCCAGCCGAGGAACATCTTCTCGGTGGCGCCCATGTGGTCCGGGGTGGTCCCGATGCTGCCGTTGCCGTGGCTCATCCAGGAGCCCGAGCTCATGAGGTTCCAGAAGGCGGTGCCGTTGTCGCCGCCCTGGGTGTCGTAGTAGTCCGGCAGGCCCAGGTCGTGGCCGAACTCGTGCGCGAAGACGCCGAGGCCGCCGTTCTCCGGCTCCGTCGTGTAGTCGCGGATCCAGACGTCCGAGTCGCCGATCTTGATGCCGCCCACCTTCGGGAACGCGGCGGGGCCGTTCGTGCCCAGCGGGTTGACCGCCCAGCGGTGCGACCAGATGGCCGACTCCGGGGCCCCGGCCTCCTCGCCCTCGCCGGCGTGGATGGCTTGGAAGTGGTCGATGTAGCCGTCAGGCTCGTCGAAGATCCCGTCACCGTCGATGTCGTACCGGTCCCACACGTCGAAGGACTGCAGGTACGCGTCGATCTCGGCCTTGGTCTTGCCCTGGGCGAGCTGGTCCGCGTACCACGCGTCGGCGCTGTCCTGCACGAACCGCGTCATGTCCTCGTTGGACTCGCCGAGGTCTTCGCCGGTCTCCGGGTCCTTCTGGTTGGAGCCGTAGCTGGCCGAGGTGTAGGGGACCGTCACCCAGTCGGAGACGTCACCCTGGAGGTCGAACCGGCCGGACGACATCTCGTCGTACACGTCCGCGAAGGACTCGCCGTTCTGGTCCTCCAGCCCGGTGAAGAACATCTCCTTGTAGTGCTCCTGGGAGAAGTTCGACTCCCAGTAGGTGGAGTTGTCGCTGCGGGTGGGCTCGGGGATCTCGTTGTGCTTCGGTCCGGCCGTCGCGTCGGGGTAGCGCGGGTCTGCCTTGTCGCCGAAGTCCACGAGGAAGGTCAGCAGCTGTGCCGTCTGCTCGGTCTGGTACTCGACCCACTGGTTCTTGCCGACCTTGACCGACTGCGACGTGTGGGCACCCTTGCCCCGCGTCTGGACGGTGGCCTTGCCGGTGGCGACGCGGTCGACGGCCTCCTGCTTGAGCGCCGTGCGCTTCTCCGCGAGGGGGTCCGGGCGGCTGTCCTCCTTGACGTGCGCCGCCGGGTCGGACGGTGGGGCGTCGGCCGCGGGCGCCGCGGTGGCGAGGCCGGGCGCGACGACAGCGGCGGTGAGCAGGGCTCCCGCCGCGCCGAACGCGCTGATGATTCGTGCTCTCACAGTTGTTCCTCCAGGGGTGTCGGAGAGGCTCGGCCGCCATGGCCGGGCACCGTCGAGCCCGGGCACCGTGCCCGGGCCTACTGTGGCGTTGCACACGTAACCAGAATCAGGTTTCACCCGCGCGACGAACGCTGGCGTGTCGGGTTGCGAATTTCGCTTCTTTCATGGTGACGACCGCATGCTGGAACGGGTTGGACGGACGCCCGGCGACGTCGTACCGTCGTCGGCGTGAACCCCCGTTGGTATTGGCGCTTTACGCCGGCTCCGTGTGCGAAGTACACGGTGCGGCGGGTTAGCGCCTGACCGACACCACTTCCTCCGGAGCCAGCACAGGGCCTGGGACGCATGACGCGTCCGGGCCCTTCGTCGTCAGACGGGCCGCTCCGGTCGGGCATGGACCACGGTTCGAGATCGCCGCGACGACGACGCCGAACCTCCACCCCGACCGCCCCGCCGCCGACCCCTCCAGGAGCCCGTGATGAGCACCACCGCCCCCGCCACCGCCCGTACCGCGCCGTCCGATCCCGCCCGGCCGCATACTGACCTGATGGCAGAGACCTCCGACCTGCGGGTCCGCGCGCTCGACCCGCTGCCCGCCCCTGGCGTCATGCGGGCGGAGCTGCCGCTCGGCACCCCGCGCAGCGACCTCGTCACCACGTCGCGCCGTGAGGTGCGGGACGTGCTGCGCGGGGAGGACGACCGCCTGCTCGTCATCGTCGGCCCGTGCTCGGTGCACGACCCCGCGGCCGCGCTCGACTACGCCCGCCGGCTGGCGCCGGTGGCGCGCGAGCTGTCCGACGACCTGGTCGTCGTCATGCGCGTGTACTTCGAGAAGCCGCGCACCACGGTGGGGTGGAAGGGCCTGATCAACGACCCGCACCTGGACGGCTCCCACGACGTGCACCACGGCCTGCGCCTGGCGCGCGAGGTGCTGCTGGGCGTGCTCGACGCGGGCGTGCCCGCCGCGTGCGAGTTCCTGGAGCCCACCAGCCCGCAGTACATCGCGGACGCGGTGACGTGGGGTGCGATCGGCGCGCGCAACGCGGAGTCGCAGGTGCACCGCCAGCTCGCGTCGGGCCTGTCGATGCCCGTCGGCTTCAAGAACGCGACGGACGGCGACGTGCAGATCGCCGTCGACGGCTGCATCACCGCGGCGAGCGAGCACACCTTCTTCGGGGCGGACGCCGAGGGGCGCGCGGCCGCGGTCGAGACCACGGGCAACCCGGACTGCCACGTCATCCTGCGCGGCGGGCGCGGCGGCCCGAACTACTCCGCGAAGGACGTGGCGGAGGCGCTCGCGGTGGCGCGCACGTCCGGTCTCGGTGGCGCGGTGGAGGCCGGTGTCGTGGTCGACGCGTCGCACGGCAACTCCGGCAAGGACCACGTGCGCCAGGCGGAGGTCGTGCGCGAGCTCGCTGCACGCCTCGCCGAGGGCGACCGTGACGTCACGGGCCTGATGATGGAGAGCTTCCTCGTCGCCGGCGCGCAGAAGCCGGGCCCGCTCGAGGGCCTCGTCTACGGGCAGTCCGTCACGGACTCCTGCCTGGACTGGGACACGACCGCGGACCTGCTCGGCACCCTCGCGGCCGCCGTGCGGACCCGCCGGGAGGCCTGAGCCCGGGCTCTCGCGGGCGGCGACCCATCCGTCCGCCGGTCGGCACCGAACCACTCTCGTCCCCGGACCGTCCGGGGACGAGAGACGAGGAACCCGGTGAGCCCGGTGGTGGTGGCGGCGACATCCTGGCCGGTCCTGGACCGTGCCGCGGCCGCGCCTTCGCGTCCGGCGGGACGTGCGGTGGGGCAGACTGTGCGGGTGCCGCCACCCACGACCTCCCGCGGGCCTGTCGACGACGCGCTGGTCGCGTGCTCGACCGGCGACCCCGAGGCGTTCGGGCCTGTCTACGACGCGCTCGCCCCGGTGGCGTACGGGACGGCGATCGGCGTGCTCCGCGACCCGGACCACGCCGCCGAGGTGGCCCAGGAGGTGATGGTGGAGGTGTGGCAGACCGCAGTCCGCTACGACCCGGCGCGAGCCTCGGCACGCACCTGGGTGGCGACGCTCGCCCGACGCCGGGCCGTGGACCGGGTCCGGGCCGAGCAGTCGCGGCGCGACCGGGACCAGCGCGACCTCGACTCGACCCTCGCCGAACGGCCTCGTGACGTCGTGGCCGAGGACGTGGAGCGGAGCCTGGAGGGCGCGGCCGTGCGGCAGTGCCTCGACTCGCTCACCGCGACGCAGCGGGAGGCCGTCGTCGAGGCCTACTACGGCGGCCGCACGTACCGCGAGGTGGCCGACCGGCTCGGCGCCGCGCTCCCCACCGTCAAGAGCCGGATCCGCGACGGTCTCGGCCGCCTGCGCGACTGCTTGGGGGTGTCCCGTGGCTGAGGCCGACCAGGAAGCCTGGGACCTGCTGCCCGCCTACGCGCTCGACGCCGTGGACGACCTCGAGCGGCGGACGGTCGAGCGCCTGCTCGAGTCCGACCCGGAGGCTCGGCGCGCCCTCGACGAGTACCGCGACGTCGTCGCGTCGTTCACGGTCGACTCCGCCCCGCCCGCAGCCATGCGCGACGCCGTGCTCGCCCGCGTCGCGGTGACCCCGCAGGCCGGCGGACGCTCCGTGGGGCTCCCCGCGGCCCAGGGCACGACGGCGGGTTCGACGGCGGACCGCCGGCCGCGACGCCGCTGGGGCCTGGTGGCGGTCGCCGCGGCGGCCGTCGTGGCGGTCGCCGTGCCCACGACCGTGGCGGTGCGTGCCACCCAGGAGCAGGCGCGCCTGCAGGACCGTGTCGACGCCGTCGCCCAGATGATGGCCGACCCGTCGGCGCGCCTCGTGAGCGGTGCGGTCACCGGTGGCGGCGAGGCCTCGGTGCTCGTCGCGGGCGACGACTACCTGTTCTCTGCGAGCGGCCTGCCGGGCCCGGGGGACGGCCACGACTACCAGCTGTGGGTCGTGGGCGCGGAGGGCGGCGTGACGTCCGCCGGGGTGCTGCAGGCGGCGGACGGCTCGGTCGAGCACCTCGTGCAGGACGTCCCCGGCGTCGGCGTCGCGGTGACGGTCGAGCCGGACGGCGGCTCCGAGCAGCCCACGACCGACCCGGTCGTCGTGCTCGGCGCCTGAACGCCCGTGGCGTCGTGACGGCCAGGCCCTGGTGGTCAGGTCGGGCCGGGCGGGCCGCCCGGGCGGCGGGACAGTACCCACCGGGATCCTGCGGGTCCCGCGTGGTGCTCGACGACGTCGACGCACGCGCGGACGATGGCGAGGCCTCGGCCGGACTCGGCGTCCGGTCCGGGCATCGGCCGGTCCAGGTCGAGCGGCACGCCGGGAGCGGTGTCCTCCAGCACCACGCGCACCTCACGGGCGTCCGCGGTGAGCTCGGCGCGGACCGTCACGGTGTCCGGGTCGGCCGTGTGCCGCAGCACGTTCCCGGCGATCTCCGTGACGGCCAGCTCCACCGCCGTCCGGTCGTCGAACGAGGTGGCGGGGACCTGCGCCCACAGCGCGGCGAACGCGTCCGGCAGCGCTGCGAACCACTGGCGCGCCGACGCGGTGCGGGCCACGTGCCCGGAGTCCATGGCGCTCGTCGTCAGTCGTCCGCGAACGCCGTGGCCGCGTCGTCGTGCACCCGCAGCAGGCGGTCGAGGTTGGTGAGCCGCAGGACCGTCGTGACCTGCGGGGAGGCGCTCGCCAGGCGGAGGTCGCCGCCCCCCGAGCGCGCCGTCCGCAAGCCGCCCACGAGGGCGCCGACACCGGACGAGTCGATGAGCTCGACCTGGCTGAGGTCCACGACGAGGCGGGTGCGCCCGGAGCCGACGAGGTCGTCGACCGCGTCGCGCAGCTCGTGCGCGGTGGTGAGGGTCAGCCGGCCCACGGGGGTGAGCACGGCCCCCGACCGGTCCTGCGGGGTGACGTCCAGCTTCACGGTTCCTCCGTCCTGACGGGTGTCCCCATCGTGCCCGCGAGGCCCGGTGCGGGCTCGTCGGGCTGGCCTGCGTAACGGGCGGCGGGCAGCAGCACGCTCAGTGCCGCGAGGTCGTAGCCCACCCACACGAGGGTGACGAGCGTGGCACCCGGTTCGGCGCCGAACGCGACGAGCCGCACCACGCCGACGGCGGCGGCGACCACGAGCACGGCCGCGGCGACGAGCTGGACCCGGATGGTGCGCCAGGCGGGCCGGTGGCGGCCCGCGACGCGCGCCTTGGGCGTGACGGCGAAGCCCAGCGGCCGGTGCAGCACGACGTTCGCGAACGCCGTCCAGCACGCTCGGACCCAGACCGGGAACAGCGCGAGCGAGTACTGCTGCCCGCGCCAGGTGCGCACGCCGTGCGCGACCACGACGAACAGCACCTGGTTGAGCACGAAGTACGGCAGGAACCGCGCGAAGAACTCCGTGCCGAACGCCTGCACGGGCAGCACGCCGAAGCACAGGAACACGACGGGCGCCGCCAGGTAGACCACGGCCGCGAACCCGGACAGGTAGCTCCACATCGTCGCGAGGTACATGAGCCGCTGACCGAGGCGCAGGCCACGGACGGTCAGCGGGTTCTCGCGCAGCATCACCTGGACCGTGCCCTGCGCCCAGCGCAGGCGCTGCGTGAGCATCGTCGCCATGTCCTCCGGCGCGAGGCCGTGCGCCAGCACCTCGTGGTGGTAGACCGACCGCCACCCCAGGGCGTGCAGGCGCATCGCCGTGGCCATGTCCTCCGTCACGGAGATGGTCGCGAGCGGCATCACCGGCTGCGCCTGGTCGTGACGCCCGACGTCGACGGCCTCCGCCAGCCGGCGCACCGCCTCGATCGCCACCACGGGGGACAGGTCGCGGCGTGCGAGCCGGTCGAGCGCCTCCTCGTCCACGACGAGCTCGCCGATCTCCTCGTCCACCTCGACCGGGCCGCCGTCACCGAGCTCCGGCTCCAGCTGGGCCAGCTCGGCCTGCAGCGTGTGGAGCTGACCGGCCACGACGGTGCGCGACGCCGCGTCCACCCGCCGCTGGAAGCGGAAGGTCACGTCCGCCACGGGGACGTCGCCCCCGAGCCCGCGCCGGGCCTCGGCGGCGGCCTCGCGCAGGTCGGCCAGCGCCGACTGGAGCGCCGGGTCCTGCGCGTCGGGGGAGCGGGCGGCACGAGCCAGCAGGCTGTCGGCGGTACGGACCGCGCGCCGCACGCCGGCGCTCACCTCGCGGACGTAGCCGACGATGCCGAGCTGCATGAGGGCCTCGCGGCGCAGCACGGCGTTGGACCCGCAGAAGAACGCGGCGTTCCAGCCGTCCTTGCCCTGCTGGATCGGACCGTAGAACAGAGGCGCCTGGCTCCCCAGCGGGTCGGCGTCGGGGACGTTGACGAAGTACTGCGGCGTCTGGACGAGCGCCACCCGGTCGTCTGCGGCGAAGTAGCCCACGGTGCGGTCCAGGATCGACGGGTCGGGCACCTGGTCGGCGTCGAGGACGAGCACCAGCTCGCCGCTCGTCTGGAACAGCGCGTTGTTGAGGTTGCCGGCCTTGGCGTGGCGCGGCTTGCCCTCCCACGCCGCCGACCGGGCGACGTACCCGACGCCGGCCGCGTCGGCCGCGGCGCGCAGCTCAGGCCGCGCGCCGTCGTCGAGCACCCACGTGCGGTGCGGGTACCGGATGTCCCGGGCCGCGACCGCCGTGGCCATCACCAGGTCGAGGGGCTCGTCGTAGGTCGTCACGAAGACGTCCACCGTGAGGCCCTCTGGCGCGGGCGGGGGAGCGCCGCGCTCCCGCAGCCGCCACACCGTGACGCCGAAGAGCACGGTCTCGACGAGGCTGTACGTCTCGGCGAGGACCAGCGGGACGGCGATCCACCAGGCGTTCCACGCGACGGAGTCCAGCCAGCGCCAGCCGACGTACGTCGTGCCCGCCAGCAGCGTCAGGAGCACGAGCACACGGATCGCGAGCAGCCTGCCCGTCACGCGGCACGCTCCACGACGAGCACGGTGAGGTCGTCCGGCAGGTACCGTCCCGCGGCCACGGCGAGGAAGGCGTCGAGCGTGGCCTGCGCGTCGGGCGCCTGCACGACGTCGCGCGCCAGCTGCTGCAGCTCGGCGCCGTGCGGCCCGGGCGGTCGTTCGTCCGGGGTGAGCGCCGACGGGTCGCCGCCCGGCAGCCCCAGCGACGCGAGGAGGTCGACGAGCCCGTCGCTCGCGACGACGAGCCGGTCACCGCGCCCGAGGGTGGCGGTGCGGACGCCGCGCGTCATCTCGGGCAGCACGCCCAGGGGCAGGCCGTCCCCGGCGAGGCGCTCGCGGCGGCCGTCGGCGTGCAGCAGGGTCACGATGCCGTGCCCGGCGTCGACCGACGTCAGCGCCCCGGTCGGCGGGTCGAGCACGCCGCACCAGGCGGTGACGAACGTGCTGGTGCCCTCGAGGTCGGCCGTCAGGGCCTCGTCCGCCTCGGCCACGCCACGCGGGAGGTCGGGGTCCCGGACGCCGGTCCGCAGCGCCGCCCGGGCCGACGCGGCGACGATCGCCGCCGCCATCCCCTTGCCCATGACGTCGGCGAGCACGAACGCCGTCCCGCCGGGCACGGCGGACCAGTCGTAGAAGTCGCCGCCCACGCCGCGCGCCGGGAGGCAGCGCGCCGCGACCCGGTACCCGTCGAGGTCCGGGGGCAGGCGCGGCAGCAGCCCGCGCTGGACCTCCCCGGCGCGGTCGAGCTCCGCGTCCCGCTGCAGCTCGCCCTGCACCCAGAGCGCGAGGTCGCGCAGGACGCCGCGGTCGGCGTCGGTGAACTCGTGCGGGACGACGTCGAGCACGCACAGCGTCCCGACCCGCTCGCCACCCGGGGCCTCGAGCGGGTGCCCGGCGTAGAACCGCAGGTGCGGGTCGCCCTGCACGAACGGGTTGTCCGCGAACTGGGGGTCTGCGGCGGCGTCCTCGACCACGAGGGTCCGCGACGCGCGGATCGTCACGTCGCAGAACGCCCCTTCCCGCTGGGCGACGGGGCCGTCCAGGCCGACGAACGACTTGCGCCACTGCCGGTCGGTGTCGACCATCGTGACGCTCGCCATCGGCACCCCGAACAGACGCTGGGTCAGGCGCGTCACACGGTCGAAGCGTTCTTCCGGGTCCGTGTCCAGCACCCCGAGGCGCTCGAGCGCCAGCACCCTCGCCGACTCGGACGTCTCCACGGTCATGGTTCCCCCTGCCTCCGACCACGGGTCGTCGACCCCCCTGAGTGACGACTATCACGGCTGGTGGGAGATCGCAGCCCGGACGAACCATCCCGGGCGCGACGAGGGCCGCCGCACCCCCTGCGTGCGGCGGCCCTCGTCGAGGCTGCGGTCGGGTCCCGGTCGGGTCCCGGTCCGGTCCCGGTCCGGTCACATGGGAGGCATGAGCACCGAGTCGACCAGGTAGACGGTCGCGTTCTGCGTCATGACGCCGCCGCACACGACCTTCGCGTCGTTGACCATGAGGTCGTCGCCGGAGCCGGTGACCTTCACCGTGTCGCCCTCGACGGTCTTGTGCTCGCCGGCGATGTCCTCCGGGAGGATCTGGCCGGGCACGACGTGGTAGGTCAGCACGGTCGTCAGCAGGTCGGCGTCCTTGGACAGCGTGTCGATCGTCTTCTTGTCGACCTTGCCGAACGCGTCGTCGACGGGCGCGAAGACGGTGAACTCGTCGCCGTTGAGGGTGTCGACGAGGTTCACGTCCGGGTTGAGCTCGCCGCTGACGGCCTTCGTCAGGGTGGTGAGCATCGGGTTGTTCGACGCCGCGACGGCCACCGGGTCGGTGGACATGCCGGTGATCGAGCCGGCGCCGTCGGGCACCTGCTCGGCGTAGGCGGCGCAGCCCGGGCCGACGAGGTTCGCGGCCGGGTCCATGGCGTCCTGCGCCATGTCGTCCGACTCCGTCGCCGAGTCCGTGGACATGGGGGTGCTGTCCGCCGTGGTCTCCTCCGCGGCGGCGTCCGACCCCGTGTCGGTCCCGGAGTCGGAGGAGCAGGCGGCGAGCCCGAGGAGGGCCAGGGTGGCGAAGCCGGCGGCGGCGGTGCGAGCACGGGTACGGGCGTTCATGGATCTCTCCTTGCGTCGTCGCCCCGCCTCTCCGGGGGCGCTTCAGCAGGGGTTCGGAGCCCCCGGCAGGGTGGATGGGTCCGGGTCCGAAACGAGTGCAGGACGGGTGCCGGACGAGCGCCGGACCCATCCGGACGGCCCGGTGCGCCGAACCCCGGGCATGGAGACCTTGGTCCTGATCGGCCTGCTCGGTGGCCTCATCACCGGCATCTCACCGTGCATCCTCCCGATGCTCCCGGTGATCTTCTTCGCGGGCGGCGTGCAGGGTGCCCGACCGGCGGCGCCCTCCGCCCTGCGCTTCGACGTGCCGACGGCGGTGCGCACGGGCGTGGGCGGGCGCGTCGAGTCCGGCGTCGTCACGGCGTCACGACCGCCGGCGCCGGGGACGACGGAGACGGCCGCCGTCCCGACCGGGGCACGCCCCGGCGGGCGCTCGTGGCGGCCGTACCTCGTGATCGCCGGGCTGGTGCTGAGCTTCAGCACCATGACCCTGCTGGGCTCCCTGCTGCTGGGGGCGCTCGGCCTGCCCCAGGACCTGCTGCGCTGGGTGGGCATCGGGCTGCTCGCCGCCCTCGGGGTCGGGATGATCGTGCCGCGCTTCGAGGAGGTGCTCGAGCGCCCCTTCCTGCGCCTGGCGTCCCTCGGGGCGCGGAAGGCGCCGAGCCAGGACCGGGGCGCGTTCCTGCTCGGTCTCGGGCTGGGCGTGCTGTACGTGCCGTGCGCCGGGCCGGTCCTGGCGGCGATCACCGTGGCCGGCGCGACGGGGGACATCGGCCCGGGAACGGTCGTGCTGACCCTCTCGTTCGCCGTCGGCGCGGCCGTCCCGCTGCTCGTCTTCGCGCTCGCCGGACGGCGCGTCGCGGAGCGGGTGTCCGGGTTCCGCCGCCACCAGCGCGGCATCCGGGTCACGGGCGGCGTCGTCGTCCTCCTGCTCGCGGGTGCCCTCGCCCTCAACCTGCCCCAGCAGCTCCAGCGCGCCCTGCCGGACTACACAGGTGCGCTGCAGCAGCAGGTGGACGAGAACGCCTCGGTGCAGGACGCGCTCGACCTCGGCGGCATCGTCACCGACGCGAACCGGGAGCTGTCGAACTGCGCCAACGGCTCGGCCGAGCTGGCCGACTGCGGCACGGCGCCGCCCCTGACCGGCATCACGCGCTGGCTCAACACCCCGGGCGGCGCACCCGTCGACCTGGCCGACCTGCGCGGCAAGGTGGTGCTGATCGACTTCTGGACGTACTCCTGCATCAACTGCCAGCGCGCCATCCCGCACGTCACCGCCTGGTACGACGCCTACCGCGACGCGGGCCTGGAGGTGATCGGAGTGCACACGCCGGAGTTCGCCTTCGAGCGGGAGACCCGCAACGTCGTCGCCGGCGCTCGCGAGCTCGGTGTCGACTACCCGATCGCGCAGGACAACTCCTACTCGACCTGGACGACGTACCGGAACCGGTACTGGCCTGCGGAGTACCTGGTCGACGCGGACGGGACGGTCCGGTACATCAAGCACGGCGAGGGCGACTACGACGTCACCGAGCAGCACGTGCGCGACCTGCTGCGCGCCGCCGACCCCACGGTCGAGCTGCCGCCCGCCACGGACGTCGCCGACACGACGCCCGGCGAGGCGACGACGCCGGAGACCTACCTCGCCCTGAACAAGGTGTTCAACTACGCGGGCGAGCCGGACTACGGCTCCGGCGAGCAGGCGTACGACCATCCCGACGAGCAGCCGCAGGACACGTTCTCGCTCGGCGGCCGGTGGGCCGCGGACTTCCAGGGCGCGACGGCCGTCTCCGACGACGCGACGCTGCGGCTCGCCTACCGGTCGACGGACGTCTACGCCGTCCTCGGCGGCAAGGGGACCGTCACCGCGCGAGTGCGGTCCGGCGACGGCACCGTGCTCGGCGAGCGCACCGTCGACGTCGGGGGAAACCCCACGCTCTACGACGTCCTGCGCGGCGACGGCCCCACCGCGGGCACCGTGGAGCTCGACGTGCCGCCGGGGGTGACCGTGTACACGTTCACCTTCGGGTGACGACCCGGCTCCCGGGAGCGGTGCCAGGAGGTGTCACGACCAGCCCTCGGCGGCCTGCACCCACGGGCTGACGCGCACGGTGGCGCCGTCGAGCACGTCCAGGTCGACGGGGCCGACCCCGGGGACCTTCGGCGTCAGCGACACGGCCTCGGCGTCGGGGACGGGGACGACGTCGACGGTGGTGGTGACGTCCGGGTCGAGGGCCGTGGACATCGCGCCCCACTGCAGGGAGGCCCTCGCGCGCTCGCCGGGCGGGACGACGACGCGGCCGGGCACGACGCCGGGAGCCGAGGGGGCGAGGGTGACGTCCGGTTGCGCGTCGCCCGCGGCGTCCCGGAACACCAGCCCGGGCGTGCCGTCGAGGGCGCACGGGCTCCCGGACACGTTGCGTGCGAGGACGGCGAGGTAGCGGCTGCCTGCGGCGGCGTCGGGCGCGCTCAGGGCGAGGCGGAGGTCGGCGCCCGTGCAGGCGGGCGCGTCGACGTCCGGCCAGGCGGCCACGCCGTCGGGCAGGGGCACGGTGTGCTCGGCGGGCTCGGGCGGGGCGACGTCGCCCACCCAGCCGTCGACCAGGGTGGCGAACCCGGGCTCGCTCAGCGTGTACGCGACGGGCCGTCCGAGCCCGGAGGCCCGGGCCGGGTCGTCCAGCCACCGCACCAGCGCGCGGGCCTGCGCCGACGCCGCCGGCACCGACAGCGCGACCGACAGTCGCGGCTCCATCGATGCGGCGAAGGACGCGATCTCCACGCCCGGACGACGCGAGGAGGCGACGGCGAGGCGGACGGCAGGGACGTCGGGCACGGCCTGGTACGCGTCGTACTGAACGGCACCGTCGGCGGTGGCCAGGGAGGCGGTCAGGCCCGCGTCGGCGGAGGCTCGCGCGAGGGCGACGAGCGCGTCGCCGTCCGCCGCGTCGGCGCTGGCGCCGCTGACCGACGTCGCGCCCGCGCGCCAGAGGCGGTAGGCGTCGGCCACGGACGTCGCGTCGCCGTCGTCCGCGACCCACGCGGTCAGCGGGTAGACCGTGATCCCGTGCACGGTGCGGGGCGTGCCGGCGCGCACGGTGGTGTCGAGGGACAGGCTGCGCACGCCGTCGACCTGCGCGGCGAGGACGTCGTGCGCCCGTTCCGCCGCGCGCCGCGCCGCGTCGGGCGCGAGCCCGGGGTCGAGGACGACGGTGACGTCGGCGCGCGCGGCGTCGCCGTCCTTCGCGTCGCGCTGCGTCACCTCGTAGGTCGTGAGCTCCGTCGAGACGACGCCGGGCACCGCGGCCGCGTCGTGCACGGCGGCGCGCAGCGCGTCCGGCACCGGGTCCCAGGGCCGCCAGGCGGACAGGGCGACGGCGACTGCCACCACCACGACCAGCGCTGTCACCAGGGCCGCCGCCCGTCGCCCGTTCACGCCCTGATCCTGTCAGCCGGGTGTGGTGGTGCGGGTGGTGCGCGGTGAAGGGACCGGGCGGTCAGCCGACGAACGACTCCAGCTCGGCGCGGGGGACCTGGCGACGGGACCGGATCAGCTCCTCGACGTCGTCCATGCGCTCCCACACGTTGACCGCCATGCCGGCCTGGACCTCGCCGTCGCGCAGCCAGAACGCGACCAGCTCGCGCGTGTCCGTGGAGCCGCTGATCACCACCTCGGTGTCGTCGGCGCGGGGGTCGACGTACCCCTTGTACTCCATGCCCATGTCGTACTGGTCGCTGAAGAAGTAGGGGAGGACGTCGTAGGCGGCGTCGTCGCCGAGCATGGCGCGGCCGGCGTGCGCGCCGGTGTCCTGCGCCACGGCCCAGTGCTCGACCCGCAGCGGGCGGCCGTAGTGCGGGGACGGGACGGACGCGATGTCGCCGGCGGCGAACACGTCCGGGGCGGACGTGCGCAGCGAGCCGTCCACGGCGATGCCGCCGCCGAGCTCGCGGCTGCGCAGCTCCAGGCCCGCGGCCGACGCGATGCCCACGTTGGGCGTGACGCCCACGCCGACGACGACGAGGTCGGCGTCGAGGCGGGTGCCGTCGGCGAGCTCGACGCCCGTGACCCGGCCCGACTCGCCGGTGAACCGGACGACGTCGCCCCGGTGCCGTGCCACGCCGCGCTCCTCGTGCACGCGTCCGTAGAGCGCGCCGAGCTGCGGGCCGAGCGTGACCTCCAGCGGGTGCTCCGTCTGGCCGACGAGGCAGACGTCCAGCCCGAGCATCCGCGCCGACGCGGCGACCTCCGTGCCGATCCAGCCGTCGCCGACGACGACGACGTTGCCCTCGCCCTCGAGCGAGGCCGGGAGCAGGATGCCCGCCAGCAGGTCGGCGTCGTCGACGGTGCGCAGCGTGTGCACCCCGATGAGGCTGCGGCCCGGCACGTTGAGGGCGCGGGGCGTGGACCCCGTGGCGAGGAGCAGGCGGGAGTACCCGAGGGTCGACCCGTCGGCGAACGTGACCTCGTGGTCCGCGGGCGCCAGGTCGACGACGGTGGTGAGCGTGCGCAGGTCGACGCCGTGGTCGTCGTACCAGCCGGCCTTCAGGGGGTAGACGACGTCGGCCTCGGCCTGCCCGCGCAGGTAGTCCTTGGACAGCGGGGGACGCTCGTACGGGCGGTGGCCCTCGGAGGTGACGACGACGACGTCGACGGAGGCGTCGCGCTCGCGCACGGCCTCCACGGCCCGGGCGGCCGCCAGGCCCCCTCCGGCGACGAGGATGGGTGCGGTGGACGACGCAGGCATGGTGAGACTCCTGACCGGCGGGAACGGGGCTGCCGACGCTGACGGTGCCACAGTTCGGGCCTGCTGGCGACCCTCGCGGGCCGCCGAGGCTCCCCGGTCGGGCGTCGCCGCCGGACCGGGTGCCTCGGGTCCTCAGTCGCCCTTGACGTTCACCAGCTGGTGCAGCGTGTGCCGCACCGTGACGAGGTCGGCGGCGTCGGCCATGACAGTGTCGATGTCCTTGTACGCCGCGGGGATCTCGTCGATGAACGCCGCCGTGTCGCGGAACTCGATGCCGGTCATCGCCTCGCGGAGCTGGTCCTGGGTGAACAGGCGCCGCGCGGCCGTGCGCGAGTGCTGCCGCCCGGCGCCGTGCGGGGAGGAGTGCAGCGACAGCGGGTTGCCCAGGCCCTCCACCACGTAGGACGCCGTCCCCATCGAGCCGGGGATCAGCCCGGGACGACCGGCGTCCGCCTGGATCGCGCCCTTGCGGGAGACCCACACGTCCTTGCCGAAGTGGCGCTCCCGCTCGGTGAAGTTGTGGTGGCAGTTGATCCGCTCGGCCTCCACCACCGGCTCGCCCAGGAAGTCGCCGACCTGGCGCGCGACGCGGTCCATCATCTCCTCGCGGTTGAGCAGCGCGAACCGCTGCGCCCACCGCAGCTCGGCGACGTACCGGTCGAACTCGTCCGTGCCCTCGACCAGGTAGGCGAGGTCGCGGTCCGGCAGCGGGATCCACCACTGCGCGGCCTGCTGCTGCGCGACGGCGATGTGGTGCTGGGCGATCCGGTTCCCGATCCCGCGCGAGCCGGAGTGCAGGAACAGCCACACGGCACCGGTCTCGTCGGCCGTCACCTCGATGAAGTGGTTGCCCGACCCGAGCGAGCCGAGCTGGAGACGCCAGTGCCGCGCGTACGACGCCGGGTCGAACCCGGCCTGCTCGGCGAGCTGCTCCAGCTCCTCGACCCGCGGGGCCGCCGTCGCGACGACCTTGGCGTTCGCCCTGCCCGCCGACAGCGGCACCGCGCGCTCGATCGCCTCGCGCAGCGGCGCGAGGTCGCGCCCCGCGAGCCGGTCGGCCGTGAACTGGGTGCGCACGGCGATCATGCCGCAGCCGATGTCGACCCCGACGGCGGCGGGGATGATCGCGCCGAGCGTCGGGATCACCGAGCCGACGGTCGCCCCCTTGCCCAGGTGCGCGTCGGGCATGAGTGCCAGGTGCGGGTAGATGAACGGCATGCCGGCCGACGTGCGGGCCTGCTCGACGGTCTTGTCGTCGATCACGCTCGCCCATGACAGCAGGCGCTGGGACAGCTTCTCCATGTCTCTTTCCTTGAGGGTGTTCCAGGCTGGTGGGCCGGGGCCTCCCTCGGGCGCGGACCGCGTGGTCCGCGGTCAGAGGGGAAGCGCCCCGGACCGTGACGGTGCGGGGCGCAGGACAGCGGAGAGCTGTGACTATGCGACCAGCGCCGAGAGGGACGACGAAGGGCGGCCGGGGAGCTGCTGCTCCGGCACCGCGTCGAGCGAGCGCTGATACTGCGCGTTCACGACTGTCGTCCTCTCTGGCCTGACTGATGAGCCGCACCAGCCGGTGCGGCGCGACCGACACTAGGGCCGGTCGCGCCGCAGGTCCACGGAATTGCCGGGCGCCCCGTCGGTGGGGTCAGCCCGTGACCTCGGCGTTGTCGGTGAGGAACGGGCGCACCTCGATCCACTCGTGCAGGGAGCGTCCGCCCGGGCCGGGGGCCGAGGACAGGTAGGCAGCCGCCTCGTGGGCGCGCTCCTGGGTCTCGACGTCGATGACCATCCAGCCCGCGATGAGGTCCTTGGTCTCGGCGAACGGGCCGTCGGTGACGGGCGGGCGGCCCTCGCCGTCGTACCGCACGAACGCGCCGCGCGGGGAGAGCGCCTGCGCGTCGACGAACTCGCCGCGCTCCTCCAGGTCCTGCATGACCTTGCCCATGAAGTCCATGTGGGCGGTGACCTCGTCGGGCGTCCAGCGGTCCATCGGCACGTCCGTGCCGGGCACGGGCTCGGGGTTGCCGCGGTAGTGCTTGAGGAGCAGGTACTTGGCCATGATGTCCGTCCTGTCGTCGCGAGGCGGTGCGGGTCACCGCCGACACTCCTGGGACGGAGCCGGCCGGCGGTTCTCGACATCCGGTGTCGAGCTGGGTGTCGAGCTGGGTGTCGAACGCCGTCAGTGGGTGGTGACGGGGGCGGTGTAGAGGCTCGGCGAGCAGCCCGCCTCGCCGGGTTCGAGCAGGATCCGGTCGAAGGCGGTGAACCGCCACGTGGGGCCGCCGTCGGGCCGTACCGCCACGATGCAGTCGCGGGGGGGCGGGGGGGCCGCGGCGGGGGGGCCGGGGCCCCCCCGGCTGGTTCGCGCGCCGCGGGGGCGGGGCCGCGCGCCGCCACGACGACGTGCGCCGTCATGAGGGCGTCGGC
>NZ_JBSHCR010000031.1:0-23380 GCF_053615895.1 Isoptericola sp. NPDC055881 | reverse complement strand
CCCGCGGGGTTCGCGCTGTACCCGGTCGATGGCGGTGACCCGCCCCGGGGGGCCGCCGTCGGGCCGAACCCCCACTTTGCTGGCGCGGGCGTCCGTGCCCCCCACGACGGCGACCAGCTCGTCCGCCGCCCGTTCCGCGCGGATCACGTCGACGCCGGGGAAGACGGCACGCAGAGCGGTCGTCGCGTCGTCCGGGGCGGCGTCGTCGGGGAGCTCGTCCAGCACCTGAAGCACCTGCTCGCTCGCCTTGACGTCGAGAGACGCGGGCGCGCTCGGCGTCGGCGGGGCCTGGGACGGCGACAGGTCGGACGGGCACTCGATCTTGTCGTGGTCGGCGACGTCGTCCGGGTCGGACGACCGGACCGCGTACCGCCAGCAGGTCGTCGAGCTGCCCGAGGTGCGGCCGGCGTCGCCCATCACGCTGTTGACAGCGGGCACGTCGACCGAGACGGCGAGGTCGATCCGCGCGCCGTCGTCGTCGCCGGACGATCCGTGCCAGGCCAGAGGCAGGACCGTGTAGGACACGTCGGCCGTGCCGTCCGGGACCCGCGGTGACACGACGGCGCGCCGCTGGACGATCTCGGCGGCGTCGGCGGGTTCGTCGTAGGACGGCTCGATGTCGTCGGCGATCCCGGCCGCGACGCGTTCCCCGAGCTCCGCCGCCAGCGCGTCGCCGTCGTCCGCGACGAAGATCCCGACGGCGTCGCGCACGGGACCGCCGACCAGGGCGTTCACGGCGTAGATGGTGACGATCGTGGGCACGACCGCGAGGAGCGCGGTGAGCCCCAGGATCTTCAGGAGGAGGAGGGCCTTGCGAGGCGGGGGCTTGTCCTCGGCGTTGAGCACGCGACGATCCTGACGGATCGTCGCCCGGGGCGCCAGCCCTCCCGCACGGGAAAGAAGAACGTGGCCTGGCGGGTGCCGGCGGCGGCCGTCCTGCGCTACGTTATTGGCATGTACGCCAATAGTGCTGCTGGTGAGGGCGGAGGGGACCGCCGGGCGGGTCGTCGCCGCCTCGCCCCCGAGCGTTCCCGGCAGCAGATCCTCGACGCCGCGACCGCGCTGGTCGCGGAGCACGGCCCTGACGCCGTCACCCTCGCCCAGGTGGCCGCCGCGGCGGGCGTGACCCGGGGGCTCGTGAGCCACTACTTCGGCACGCACCGCGGCCTGGTGCGCGAGGTGCTGCGTGCGGAGGACGCGCGCCACCGCGAACGCGTCCGGGCGCGGGTCGCGGACGACGCCGGCGTGCCCTACGCCGCCCGGATGCTCGACGTCGTGTTCGCGACGCTCGACGACGAGCGCTATCTGCGCCTGTGGGCGTGGTCGGCGCTGCACCCGGAGCACGGCACGCTCGCGACCGACGGGCTCGCCGGCATCGCGGACATGATGGAGACGGGTCTGCGCGCGGCCCTGCCCGCGGACCGGGTCCCGTCGCGCGACCGGATCGAGGCGGTGCTGCTGCTCGGGATGTCCGGCGCGTACGGGTACGCGCTGGGTGGGCGGTCGTGGCAGTCGGCGCTCGGTCACGACCCCGACGACGCGGCACGCTCGGCCGCCTTCCGATCCGCACTCTCGGCCGCCGTGGCGGCGTACCTCGTCGGCGAGGAGACCGCCTGATGGACACGACGTTCGACACGCTGCCGCCCCAGGTCCTCGTCGGCCTCGTGACCCTCACGGTCGTGGTCCTCCTCCGTCTGCGGTCTCGGCCCGCGCGGACGCGACGCCTGCTGACCGGCCCCGTCGTCGTCATGGTGGTGGGCGCGTTCCTGCTGGTGCCGTGGCTCGCGCTGCCGTCGCCGGGCGGCGTGGGCGCGACAGTCGTCGTCGCGGCCGTCGATCTCGTGCTCACCGTGGGCCTCGGCGTCGCGCGCGCCGCCACCGTGCAGCTCTCTCCCGGGGAGGCGGGCGTGGTGCAGTACCGGTACACCGGCGCGACCGTGGCCCTGTGGGCCGTCTCCGTCGCCGTCCGCTTCGAGCTCGCCGACGCCGGCGCCCGCCTCGGGGCGTCGCCCGCCGTCACCGAGGGCAGCGTCCTGCTCGCTCTGGGGCTCGCCCTGCTCACGCAGAACGTCGTCGTGGCGCGACGGGCCGCCCGCGTGCGGTCGGCGAGCGTCGACGTCGCCCCGCGAGCGGTGGCGTCCCGGTCGTCCGGGAGTGCGGCTGCGTGACGGTGGCCGACCGGGGATCTCTGTGAGAGGACGCGGGCTGCCTGGGCCCGACGCGTCCTGAGCGGGTCGTCTGTCGGGCCCGTGCGGCATCATGCGCTCATGACTGACGACGTCGAGGGACTCGGCATCGACTCCCCGAAGCACCCGGCCTTCGCAGCGCACTTCACCGACCCGATCTATGACGACCCGGCGAACGACATCGCGCCGTTCGGCAACGACGAAGGCTGGGACATGCTGGCCAGCTGGTCCCAGCGGGCTGATGAGCTCGGCCCGACCTCCACCGTGCTCGACCTGCTGGAGGACGACGGCGAGGAGTCCTTCGGCCCCGAGTTCCTGGATGACGACGACATCGACGCGGCGATGTTCGTCGTCGGCGCGGCATTCGCGCTCCTACGGCTGACCGGACAGATCGATGCGGCAGGAAGGGGCCTCGCCATGCGGGCGCTCGACGTCCTCGACTCCTGCTACGACCGTCCCGCGGAAGTCACCCGTATGCGCGAGGACCTGCTCGCCTGGTGATCCGACAGAACCGAGGGACTGGCGGGCGCGGAGCGGGGAGCGTCGACCGTCCCGGAGGAGGACCGATGACATCGACGACCTGGACCTGCGCCACCTGCGGGACTGCCCACGAAGGACTTGCCTGGGTGTTCGGGCCGGCCGCGCCAGAGCCCTGGCTTCGTGCCTCCGATGCTCAGCGCTCCCAGGGCGAGCTCAACGCCGACACGTGTGTCCTGGTCGACGCGGCGGGAACGACGAACTACTTCGTACGTGGTCATATCGAGATCCCGGTGACCGACTCCGACCAGGGCCCGTTCACCTGGTCGATCTGGGTGTCGCTCAGCGAAGCCAGTATGCGAACCCAGGTAGACCACTGGAATGACCCTGCGCGAGCGGACTTGGCACCCATGTTCGCGTGGCTGTCCACCTATCTGCCCTACGAGCCGCCGACCGCGCCGATGGCCGCCCGGCTCCATTCGCGCCCACCGGGCGTGGTGCCGTGGATCGAGCTCGACCCCACGCTCGACCATCCGCTCGTGCACGAGCAGACTCACGGCATCACGCTTCACCGGGTCGCGGAGATCAACCGCACGCTCCTGGGTGCCCACCCCGGCGACACGAACTGACACCGGACCCTGCCGAACCGTGACCCCGACGCACCGAAGATCACCAGCGCCGTGAAGTGGTTCTCGACGTCGCATGCCTGGAGGGTCTTCCGACCGAAACTCGTCTCTGCGCGTTCCGCATCGGCACACCCGTGCGCCGCTACCGTGACGGCCGGGGCACGACATCGACTCCGAAATCAGCTGTGGAGGACTCGAGATGAGCATGAGGGACGAGGGCACCCGAAGCCTCCAGGGGGACCCGGGCTCGCATGGCCGCGGACTCTGTCGCGCATGAACGTCAGAGAAGCTCAGGAAGCACTTGCCGCCGCCCGGCAGGCCTTTGACGAGGCACGCGCAGAGGTGGACTCGGCGTATCGCGCGCGAGAAGCCGAGATGGCCGCACAGCCCGTGGAGGGGCATCCTGCTGCCCGTGCCCGGCTGGAAGCGGCCCGCTCGCGCTTCGACGCCGCCCGCTTCTCTGTCATGGCCGCCATGCTTCGGCGACGCGCGGCTGAGGCGTCCCTGACGGAGATCGAATGGGAGGCCTTGGCGGTCATGGAGATTGCACCTCCTCGGCGGCGGGACGGCTGACCCACCGAGGCACCGGGTGATGGTGTGGTGCCGATCTCGGCGAGACTTTCGCCGTAGCGCAGACCGGTGGACTGGCCCTCGCCTCGGTCGCCGTGCCTGACACAGCCGGGGCACTGGCGGTCCATAGACTTGTCGCGCCCGCGTCGGGCGGGCGCATCCGTCTTCGCCATGAAGGGTGTTCGTGTGACTATCGTCGCGATCAAAGACCAGGTAGAGGCGGCCGTTCGCGCCGCCCTGACCCAGGCGCTGCCGGCTGAGCTGGCCGGCGCCGACCCGGTGGTCCGACGATCCGACCGCGCCGACTTCCAAGCGAACGGGGCCCTCGCGGTCGCCAAAGCTGTCGGCAGATCTCCCCGCAACATCGCTGAGGACCTGATCGCGGGCCTGTCTCAATACGGCGCGGAGGTCTCCGGCCCGGGTTTCGTCAACCTGACCGTGCCTGACGATGTCGTGTGGCGAGCGGTAGCGAGCCGAGCCGCGGACGACAGGCTCGGTGTCAGCAGCCCACGATCGGGCGAGCGAGTCGTGGTGGACTACTCCGCACCGAATGTGGCCAAGGAGATGCACGTCGGGCACCTGCGGAGCTCCGTCATCGGCGACGCGTTGGTCCGCGTGCTCGACCATCTTGGTTCAGACGTGACTCGGCAGAACCACATCGGCGACTGGGGTACGCAGTTTGGGATGCTGATCCAGTATCTGGAGGAGCACCCCGAGGTGGACTGGCAGGGCCAGGGAGCCGGAACGATGTCTGCTCTGGACTCGCTCTACAGGGCCGCCCGGGCGGAGTTCGAGGCCGATGCGGCGTTCGCGGACCGGTCGCGTGCCAGGGTCGTCGCCCTCCAGGCGGGCGACACCCGAACGGTGGCGACGTGGCGTGCCCTGGTCTCCGAGTCGGAGCGAGCGTTCGAGGCGGTCTATGCACGCCTCGGCATCCTGCTCGACGACGGCGACTTCGACGGTGAGTCTCGGTACAACCAGTCCCTGCCAGGGGTGGTGGACGAGCTCCTTGCTGCCGGGATCGCCTGCGAGTCCGACGGTGCCGTGGTCACCTTCACCGACGACGTCAAGGGACCAGACGGGACACCGGTTCCCTTGATCATCCGGAAGAAGGACGGCGGCTTCGGCTACGCCGCCACCGACCTCGCCACAATGCGTCTCCGGGTCGATGATTACCGAGCCGACCGCATCCTTTATGTCGTCGATGCTCGACAGGCGCTGCATTTCCGCATGGTCTTCGACGTCGCTCGACGAGCAGGTTGGCTACCCGAGAACGTGCATGCCGAGCATGTCCAATTCGGCACCGTTCTCGGCACCGACGGGCGCCCGTTCAAGACCCGTGCTGGAAAGACGGTCCGGCTCACGGACCTTCTCGACGACGCCGAGACAGCCGTGCGTGGCATCCTCCAAGAACGTGAGCACAGCTTTACTCAGCCTGAGGTGGACTCTGTCGTCCGCGCGGCTGGGGTCGCAGCGGTCAAGTACGCCGACCTCAGCAACACCCGAACGAAGGACTACGTGTTCGACGTCGACCAGATGGTCGCGACGACGGGGAACACGGGCGTCTACCTGCAGTACGCGCACGCTCGGGTGTGCTCGATCCTGCGCAAGGCGACCGATGAGTCTGCCGTGGCGGCATCTGATGCAGAGATCCGCGTCGACGAGTCACTCCCACTGCACCCCGCAGAACGGGCGCTCGGACTGATCCTTGACGCCTTCGAGCAGTCCCTGTGCGATGTGACTGACACCCTCGAGCCGCACCGCCTGTGTGGCTACCTCTACGACTTGGCCACCGCGTTCACCCGGTTCTATGACGCCTGCCCTGTCGTCAGGGCCGAAGGCGTGACGCGCTCCAACCGGGTGGCACTGTGCGCCCTCACCGAGCGCACGCTCGCCGCTGGCCTCGATCTCCTGGGGATTCCGGCGCCCGAGCGAATGTAGCTGGCTGTCCGCCCGTGCCGCGGCCGGCGAGACCGGTGACCAACCGAGGCGCCGAGATGATCCGACAGTCGGCACAGCGCTGGACGCAGCCAACGTGTGCCGTGGGTTCAGGTCGGCTCTCAAGCTGGCACCTGGTATCGGCCCGGCCGACTGGACCCGGCGCGAGCTGCGGCACTCGTTCGTCTCACTGATGTCGGTGCGCTCGTGACGGTAGATGCGCTCCGTGGTCGAGGTGTCCAAGTGCCCGACGACGTCGAGATCTTCTCGACGGCCGTGCCGCCCGGGGATGCGAAGGGAGGACCGAGCCCCGGTCGGTCAAACCCGTACCACCAGAGGTACGGTATTGGCATTGGAGGTGGGTTGTGGGATATCGACATGACCTGTGGGAGATCGCAGCGAGCAACCACGGCGTCGTCACCGTCGCAGAGGCAGAGGACGCTGGCGTGCCCGCGGTGGAGGTGCGCAAGCTGGCAGCGCGAGGCGTGCTGCGCTCCCACGGTCAGGGCGTCTACACCCACCGGGACGTTCCGACGACCCGTCTGACCGAGCCGGCAGTCGCTGCCGCCCTCGCGGGGCCGGGGGCGTTCCTGCAGCGTGAGTCGGTCCTCGACCTGCTGGGGGTCGGCCAGTTCAACCCCCGGCAGGTGCGCGTGGGAACCCGTCGTCGCGTGCGTCGAACCCTCCCGAGCTGGATGGTGCTGGAACGCCGAGCCGACATAACCGACGACGACCTGACGGATGTCGAGGGCGTGCCCACGACCACGATTCCCAGGGCGCTGGAGGACCTACAGGCACGGGTCGCCCCCGACCGCTGGGAAGCGCTGGTCGCGACCCTCGTGGGGCGCGAGCTCGTTCGCCCCGACGAGATCCCAGACTCTACGGAGAGCGCCCGTGGCTGAAGTGTCGCCGCCGTTGAACATCCAGCAACTGAACGACCGATTGGCTGAGGGCGCTCGGAGCATGGGGATTCCGGTGGCGCGGGCACGGTTGATGCTGTCCTCGGCAAGGCGTGGGCAGGCCTGGACGTCGAGGTCTCCGACCCCGAGATCGACCCGTTCGCTCACACCCGCAGGCAGATCGACGGGCACCTGGTGGAGTTCGGCGACCATTTCGGGTTCGGCGACTTGCGGCCGGTCGAGCTCGTCGATCTGGAGTACCAGATCTCGCAGAAGCTCCATGCCGTCACAGACCCCGACTACGTGCGGGCCCACGACCTGGTGGACCTGCAGCTGCTGTGGTTGGTCGGGCCCGACCTGAGCGTGCTGCGGCAGATGTGCGTGCGCACGTTCGCCTTCCGGAGCCAGCAGTCCTGGCCCCCGCTGCCGCTGCGGCCGATGGACGACTGGTCCCTGGCGTATGTCGACGCACGCGATGAGACCCTGGTCGACGGGGCCACCCCGATCCTCGCGACGCTCGACGAGGCTCGCACCTGGCTCGCCGACAAGGTGCGCGAGATCGACGAGGTCGGCGCCGAGCCCGGCGCCTGATCCAGGTCGCTCACCACTTGGTTGGGACGTCGTCGCCGGGACCACTCGCCCACCGCGTCGGCGTCGCGCGTCCAGGCCTGCGGGGATCGCCGTTGAGCGAGTGGCCCCGCTTCAGGGATCTCCGGGCAAGCAAGAGGCCCTGCTTGAGCCGGTGCACGAAAGGGTCCACGCCGCTTCGTCAGCCCCAGCGACCACGAAGACAAGGGCCGCTGACCTGGGCGACGCGAAGCCTTTGACAGGCAGGCCGACGCAGCATTTACTGTACTGACGAGTCAGACTAGTTTGCGCGGAGGGTGGGGCCGAGATGGTGGGAACGGCGGTCGGGTCGGTGCGACGGCGTGCCCTGGTCGTGGGGTCGGGGATGGCGGGGTGTGCCGCGGCCTGGTGGCTGGACCCCGAGGGGTGGGAGGTCGTCCTGGTCGACAAGGAGGCCGAGCCGTTCCCGTCCAGCTACCTGCTGCAGCTGGACGCTGAGGCGACGCGGGTGCTGCGGTTGATGGGTGGGCAGCAGATTCTCGACGAGGTGACTTTCTCGGCGCCCGAGACGTCGCTGCGGTGGGGCGCGCGCAAGGTCCGCGAGGTCCGCTTCGACACCGGCGCGGACTGGCGGCTCGCCCGGCGTGCCACGTTGCTGTCGCGGCTGTTCGCACACCTGCCCGCCACCGTCGAGACGCGGATGGGCGCAGAGCTCGACGCCCTGGAGCACCGGAACGAGGACGTGCTGGCCCGGTTCGTCGACGGGTCGAGCGAGTCCTTCGACATCGTCGTCGGCGCGGACGGGCTGCACTCGACGGTGCGACGGCTCACGCTGGCCTCGGAGGAGCAGAGCGTGTACCGCAACGGCCTGTCCCACGTGTGGATCAACGCCGACATCCCGCTGCCCGAGGGGCGGGCGGTGATCGCGTCCCGTGAAGGGATGCTGATGCTGGTCTACCCCTTCCTCGACACGGACCAGACGTCGATCATGGCGGTCGTCCCGGTGCCCAGCACGGCCAGGCCGGACATGGGGATGCTGAAGGATCGGGTGTGCGACGCCGTCGAGCGCCTCGGCCCGGAGATGCGCGCGGTCGCGGTGGCGGGGCGCAAGTCGCAGGACACGAAGCTGACGCGGTTCTCCCAGACGCGGCTGCCGCGCTGGTACACCCGCCGGGTGGTGCTGCTGGGCGACGCGGCGCACTGCATCGACCCGGTGTCCGGGATGGGCGCGCACGCGTCGTTGCCCGGCGCGAAGGCGCTGGCCGAGGCGTTGCGGGACACCGACGACGTCACGGCCGCGTTCGCCAGGTTCGAGGCCGAGATGCGGCCGTTCGCACGGACGGCGCAGAGCATCACGGCGCGGGCCGTGGAGTTCAGCACGGGCGTCCGGGGGCGCGGCCGGGCGGCCTCCGTGGCGGGCCTGGCCGGCGACCTGCTCGCCGCCGTCCCGGCCGTGCTGACGCGGTCCACCGCTCGCCGGCGCGCCACGACGGTAGCCGACAACCGGGCATGAACACCGCCCCGGAGGACGCGGCCCGTCGTGGCCATTCATCAGGGAGCGTGGTGGCCGGGCACACTGGTCGCCGAGCGATGCCGCCACCCGCACGTGAGAGAGAGATCGATGGGACGCACAGCAGGACGAGGGCCCGAGGACACCAAGCGGCTGATCCTGGATGCCGCGAAGGGCGTCGTCGTGGAGCAGGGCGCCCGCGCGACCCTGGACGACGTCGCGGTGGCGGCCGGGCTGACACGCGGGGCGGTGATCTACCACTACAGCTCCAAGAACGCGCTGTGGCTCGCGTTGGCCCAGGACGTGACCGAGCAGTTCCACCGGGACGTCGTCGACCTGCTGGAGGGCGGCCGCGCCCCGGGACGTCTGGCGAGAGCGTTCATCCGAGCGTCGCTGGAGGGCGACAACATCGACACGGTGGGGGAGCGGCTGTTCCTCCTGTCGGCCCTTGCCGCCGCCCCCGGCGTGGCCGAGCTGGTGGCTGAGGACGGGGCCCGTTGGAAGGCCGAGCTGGCCGAGGACGGACTGTCCGTGGGAGCCCGCACGGTCATCGCCAACGCCGTCGACGGTGCGGGCCTGATGACGGGGTGGGGGCTCAAGCCCGAACGGGACGAGCTCGTCGCCCTGCGTACCGAGCTGGAGGGCCTCACCGCTCCGGGCCGGTAGCTCCCGGACGCATGCACCCGTCGCGCGAGCAGGAGGCCGAGCGCAGGATGGTCGCATGCCCCCGCTGCTGGACGGCTATCGCGCCCGGATCGCGCTCTCGGTGCTCCTCATCGTCGCGGAGACCGCCGGCGTGGTCGTCGTGCCGTTCGTGATCGGCGTCGCCGTGGACGACTACCTCGACGGATCGATCCGCGGGCTGGTCTGGCTGATCGGGGTCGGTCTGACGACCGTGCTGGTCTCCACGGCCCGGCGGCTGCACGACGCCCGGCTGTACTCCCAGATCTACGAGCGCGCCGGCGCGAGCGCGCTGCCGCCCAGCGCGGGCCTCTCGCAGCGGGCCGGGCGGCTCAACCTGCTGCGCGAGGCGGTCGACTTTCTCGAGCACACCGTGCCCGAGATCGTCGGGGGCGTCCTCGCGTTCGTCGGCATCCTGGCGTTCCTCGTGGCCCTGTCGGTGCCCGTGTTCGTCGGTTCGCTGGTGATGGCGGCCCTGGTCGTCGCGATCTACGCGGCCTCGACCCGGCAGACCATGGCGGCCAACCGCGGCTACAACGACGAGTACGAACGTCAGGTCGACGTGCTGAGACGCGGCGACGGCGCCCTGACCCGCAGACACCTCGGCCTGCTCAACACCTGGCTGACCAGGCTCTCCGACCTGGACGCGATCAACTACGCCCTGTCGATGGTTCTCACCATCGCGTTGCAGGTCTTCGCGATCATCACGTGCGCGCGGGCAGGCATGGACGACGGCACGATGCTCTCGGTCGTGCTCTACGTGTTCGAGTTCTCCGCCGCGGCGACGCTCCTGCCCGTCTCGTGGCAGGGGTTCCTGCGGCTGCGCGACATCCTCGGACGGCTGCGAAAGACGCCCCCGGCGAACGGCTCGACCGGCCGACCCGGAGGTCAGGACGAGGGGACGCGCGCCAAACGCCCCAGTTCTCGCACGACGGCGCGGGGCAGGGACCGCGGGTAGAACGCTGGCACGTCCCGGGATCCCTGCCAGCCGTCGATCGCGAGGGCCGCGGCCGCGAGCTCGAGGTGGTCGAAGGAGCGGGGGTTGATACCGCGCAGTCCGCGCGCCCGGGCGCGGATGTCGGGGCGGGGAGCGGGCGAGACGCCGGCGAGGGCGTAGAGGCGGTGGACCGCGGTGATCGTGCGCTCGTCCTCCAGGCCCTGCAGCGACATCGTCAGGGTGTGCCGGTCGAGGTGCAGCTGCAGGGGAGAGGCTTCGGCGGAGCCGTCCTCGTGGACCTGGCGCACGACGGCGATGAGCACCTGGTCGACGTCGCCGAACGAGGTCCGCAGCTGGGTCGAGGTGCACCCGCTGGCGGACGCCACGTCCTCGACGGTGAGGTCGTCGAGCCGGCGTCGCTGGGAGAGCTGCAGGACGGCGTCGACGAGGGGGCGCTCGTCGCGCAGGCGCGCGTCATCGGCGCGCTGGGAGGGTGTGACGTCGAGCGGCCGCATCAGGGGCAGGTTTCCGTAGCCGCTCAGATGAGTGGTGATGGCGGACCACTGGGCGTCGCTGAGGTCGTAGGCGTTCTGGTAGCTGCCGAGCCACAGCGCCTCGCCGGCGAGGGATGCGGCCCACAACCGTGGGCCCACCCCTTCCAGGCCCGGCGCGTCGCGCTCGTCGGCGTCGGCGGTGCTGGTCAGGTACTTCAGGGCACGTCCTACCTGCTGACGCAGGCGGTCGACGGCGAAGAACGAGAACGGGAAGAACGGCACGTCGTGCTCCTGTCCACGGGCGTTCGCGAGGCCGCTGCGCGCCGCACCGGGTCTGTTCGCTGGGATCTGTCGTGAGGGTCCGAGCGCCCGTGCCTAGTGGGCGGCGCCGGTGACGCTGGTGCCCTTGGGGGTCATGAGAAAGACCAGGGCGGCGACGGCGAGCATCATCACGCCGCCGGCGATGCTGGCGACCTGCATGGAGTGGGTGAACGCCGCGCTGGCGGCGGTGGCGAGCTCGGGCAGGGCGAGCTGGTCCGAGATGGAGACAGCGGCGCCGAGGGACTCCTCGGCCTGGGCCGCCAGGGTGGGGTCGATGGCCTGCAGCGCGGAGTCGGTGGCGTACTGGGCGCGGTAGATCAGCGCGGAGATGCTGCCCAGGACGGCGACGCCGAGCACCGCACCGAGCTCGTAGGACGTCTCCTCGAGAGCGCCGGCGTTGCCCGCCTTGTCCTCCGGAGAACCGAGCATGATCATGGCGGATCCGATGGCCAGCGAGCCGGTGCCGGCGCCTACGAGGACGAGCACGACGATCACGCGGGGCAGGTCGAGGTCGGCGCCTGGCCCCAGGCCGAGCAGGAGCATGCCGGCGCCGGCGAGGGCGAGGCCGGTGGCGAGCACGGCCCGGGCGCCGAAGACCCTGGACAGCGGCGGTGCGGCGATCGCGGCGACGGCTGCGGCGAGGGCCTCAGGGGTCAGCAGCAGGCCTGCCTGGATGGGGGAGACCCCGCGCACGAGCTGGAGCCACTGGGCGAGCAGGAGCAGGGCGGCGACCATCGAGAAGGTCGTGCCGAGGGCAGCGACCATCCCGGCGGAGAACGTGCGGTTGCGGAACAGGCGCAGCTCCAGCAGGGGGTGCTTGCTGCGGATGCTGCGGACCGCGAACCAGGTGAGGGCGACGGCGGCCAGTGCGACGGCGGCCCAGGCCTCGGGCAGGGCCAGCGTGGCCTCCTTGCCGAACTGCTTGATGCCCCAGACGAGGGCGGTCATCCCTACCAGTGACAGCACGGCGGCCAGGGCGTCCCAGCGCCCGGCGACGCGCACGCGCGACTCGGGCAGGATGGCCAGGCCGGCGACGATGGCGATGGCGATCAGGGGCACGTTGATCAGGAACGCGGCGTGCCAGGAGAAGTGCTCGAGCAGCACGCCGCCCACCAGAGGCCCGACGGCGGCCCCGAGCCCAGAGACCGCGGCCCAGACGCTCAGTGCCTTGGCGCGCTCGGCCGGATCGGTGAAGATCACGCGGATCAGCGACAGCGTGGTGGGCATGATCATCGCGCCGCCCAGACCGAGCAGCGCGCGGATCGCGATCACCGCCTCGGCGCTGGTCGTGAACACGACCATCAGCGACGCCGCCCCGAAGATCGTGTAGCCCAGCAGCAGCATCCGCTTGCGTCCCCAGCGGTCGCCGATCGCCGCGAACGACACCAGCAGACCGGCCAGCACCAGGGAGTACACGTCCACGATCCACAGCTGCTGGTCCGAGGTCGGGTGCAGCTCCGCGGCCATCTCGGGCAGCGCGATGTTCAGGATCGTCATGTCCATCGTGAGCATGAGCAGGCTCGCGCTCAGTACCGCGACGGCCGTCCACCGTCGTCGCGTCGACATGCCTGCCGCGGGGGAGAGGCTGATCTCCTGGTCGGTCTTCGTCATGGGTGCTCCGCATCGTCCGACTCCGGGGATCCCCCGGACGTTGATACTGTACTGACGAGTCAGTACAGTTGCCAAGTGAGAGATCCCTCGGGCCGGCAGGCCACGCATGAACGGAGCGCGACATGACCAGTGCCAAGACCGCCGCACGCACCACCCGGACCGCACGGACGGCGGACGTCGTCGTCGTCGGAGCCGGCCTCGCCGGCCTGACCGCGGCCGACGAGCTCACCCGGGCGGGCCACGACGTCGTCGTGCTGGAGGGCCGCGACCGTGTCGGCGGCCGGATCCACCAGGCTGAGGTGGGGGGCGTGGCCGTCGACGCCGGCGCCACCTGGGTGGCACCGGGGCACACCGCCATGCGCGACCTCGCCGCCCGGCTCGGCTGCGAGCTCGTGCCCCAATTTCACCAGGGCAAGGGGGTCATCTCCTTCGGCGGGCGCCGCAAGGTCGAGAGCATCACCGCCATGACGCCCTGGGCGATGGCCGACCTCGCGCGCATCATGAACACGCTGCAGAAGATGGTCGACGACCTGCCCGTCTCCGAGCCGTGGACCCACCCGCACGCGGCACGGCTGGACGCCATGTCGTTCGGCGAGTGGCTCACCTCCAAGCACGCGCTGAAGAACACCCGGAAGTTCATGACCATGTTCAGCCTGGTGCACTGGGGGGCACCGGTCGGGGACGTCTCCCTGTTCAACGTGATGCGCTACATCAGGACCCTGGGCGGCATCGAGCACATGCTCTCCGTCGAGGGCGGCGACCAGCAGGACCGGTTGTTGGACACGACCCACACCCTGGTCAGCAAGCTCGCCGACACCCTCGAGCACCCGGTGCTCCTGGGTTCACCCGTCGAGCGGATCGCCACCGCAGGCGATCGCGTCACGGTCGAGACCGCCACCCACACCGTCGATGCTCGCTACGTCATCGTCACCGCGGCACCGGCCCACCGCTCGACCATCGAGTTCACGCCCGCCCTTCCGGACCAGCACTACGGGCTCGCCCGCGCCTGGCGGCTCGGCGCGCTGAGCAAGGCATTCGTCGCCTACGACCGGCCCTTCTGGCGGCACGAGGGCCTCTCGGGAGAGGGAGTGTCGGACGACGAGACCGTCTTCCTCACCTTCGACGTCAGCCCGCACCCCGACGGCCCCGGCATCCTCATGGTCTTCTGCGACGCTCGCGGCTTCGACGCCTACGACGAGGACGAGCGCCGCCGCCGCGTCGTCACGCAGCTCGTCCACCTCTTCGGGCAGCGTGCCGGTCAGGTCACCGACTACACCGACTTCTCCTGGGGCAACGACACCTTCGCCCCCGGCGGCCCCAACCCCGCCCCCGCCCCGAAGACGTGGACCACCTTCGGCCCGCACCTGCGCGAGCCGGTCGGGCGCGTGCACTGGGCTGGCACCGAGACTGCCGACGAGACCTCCGGCACCATGAACGGCGCCATCCTCTCGGGCCAACGCGCCGCCACCGAGGTCGCCGCCCGGCTCGGCGCAGAGGGGTGAGGAGCATCGGGGGAGTCGCTCATTCGCCCGTCAGCCTCTGGCGAGGGAAGACCCCGATAGACACCTGACGACGCTGGACGTGACGGTTCTACGAACGCCCGTTGCGACCGGTGCCTCAGGATCGCAAGACCTTCATGAACGGGCTTGCCCCAGGCGAAGGCGCTCAGCGAACATCTGATGCCCGAGATGCACAAAAAAGAGGCCCCCTGGTCAGCGTTTCCGCTGATCAGGGGGCCTCTGGTGGTCGGGGTGACAGGATTTGAACCTGCGACCTCTTCGTCCCGAAGGCAATCCGACGCCGGGCGTCGCCCTCGGTTCGTTGCTGTTCTGCGGGTTGTCGTCCGCCGGAGTCCGCTCGTGGTCGCGGCAGTAAGCCCCCAGTAGCGCCCCCAGCGCGTCGACTCGTGGAGGTGGGGACACTGGAAGGCGCTGAACCGATAGCGGAGCACGAGAGGTTGGCGGAGGTCCGGGTCAGGGGTGGCCGCAGGTCATCGCGTGCGACGCCGAAGGCGCCCTTGACGCGGGGTGGAGTCGGCCGGATGCTCGGCGGTCGGTGCGGTGCCGGATGGTAGACGCTTCGGAAGCACCTCGAGGCCGCCTTCGTCATGTGGTGGAGGCCGGACGGGTGGGGTGCGCGGAGCGAGCTTGCGAGCGGAGCGCGGGGCCCCGCCCGGGAGGCCGACCCGGGCGGCGGAGCCGCGCGCTTGAGTCAGTAAGGAAAGTTCTCACGATGACGGTGGTGCGACTCGGCCGGTTCGAGCATGCGGGGCATCGTCGCCGATCGTCGGCACGCCTCGTGGTCGGCGGGGGAGGGTCCGGTATACGTCCTCCTGATGCAACCAACACAGCAGCTCAGTTACGTTGCTCGGAGCGTTCGGCGGCTTCACGGTCACCAGGACTCGGCCCTCGGCCCACCGGATAGCCGTGCCCGGGATCATCTCCTCCCACGTCTCCCATAGCAGGCGGACGATCACCGCGTAGGAACCCTGCGGCCGCACCGGCACAGCCCTCGGCACAGGGGCGACATTGAGGGGGCGTTCCGCCGGCCAGTACTTCATGCCGTCCGGTCGCCGCCACACGTGGCGATCGTCTCGCCGCCCTTCGCCTGTCACCCCTCATGGTAGAGCCAACTCGAACACATGTTCGATACCGGACGAGTGACCATGACCATGCCGGACCGCCTCGACGCAGCGCGAGCCGCCCTGGCGTCGGCCGAGCTGCGCACGGGAGTGCGCGATGGTGACCAGCGTGCCCCGCGCTGGGAGGCATGGGGCCCGACGGGCAGGGGAGCGGGGAGCGAAGAGGGACCCGGCGAGGTTCCGGCTGAGCTGTTCACCGCGAACCTCGACGGCGGCCGGCTCCCGGTCGGCGCGGCGTCCGTCGTGGCCGGCTCGAAGAGCCTGCTGCTCGCGCTGCCGCAGCGTCGCAGCACGCGGGGGACTGGCTTGCGGTCGTCGGCCTGCCGGACCTGGGGCTGCTCGCCGCGGCGGATGCGGGGATCGCCCTCGACCGCCTGATCGTCGTCCCCGACGTCGCCGGTCGCGGCGCGGAGACGGTCGCCGCACTGCTGGACGGCATGGCGTACGTCGTCGCTGGCCAGGCCGCCGGCCTGACGCCGGCCGACCGTCTGCCCGACCGGGCCCGACGGTCGGCACCAGCCAGGGAAGATCACCCACCACGGCTTGCGGTGAACCAGTAGCCTCCGGCACATGGCTAATCGAGTCTGCTGGAACTGCAGCGTCGCGGCGCACCACACACGCCATGGCGATGTGAAGAAGTCTCGCGACGGTCGCCAGTACTTCGCCGCCTACGTGTGTGACGAGTGCGGCGTCTTCTCGGTCGGCTGGATCAGCGAGCGCGCGTATAACGGGAGCGGGATGCCCGCCTTCATGGACAGGCCAGACCTCGACCTGAACTGGGAGCCGAACCCGCCCAAGGGAAAGAAGTTCCCCGACGTCCCCGAGCACATCGCCTCGGCGGCTGGCGAGGCGCACAAGAACTTCTCGATCCGCAACTACCGCTCGGCGATCCTGATGGCACGCTCAGTCGTCGAGGCGACAGCGAAGGACATGGGGATCAAGAAGGGAAACCTGGCAAGCAAGATCGACGATTTGCATGAGGCCGGCCACGTGAGGGAGATGGTCGCCGAGACGGCGCACGAGATCCGTTTCGTGGGGAACGACATGGCACACGGTGACTTCGTGACGCCCGTCGATCTCGACGAGGCGGAGGATGTCCTGCACTTTATGGACGAACTGCTCAACGAGGTCTACCAGGCTCCCGCCAGGCTTAACGCCCGCCGTTCGGCTCGCCAGAAGAAGAAGGAGGGAGACGACGCAGGCGACACACCGACCGACTCGGCTGGCGCCTGAGGCCGTCCGAGGAGTTTCTTCTGTTTCGATGTGCCGTATTGGCTCCTGGAGTCCCGACACCACAAGTGGACGGGCCTTCGTCGTACCTGAGGTCGGGAGGCGCCATGCCCTGCCTTGACTGCGGTCGGCCCGGCGCCGGCTTACCGCTCGAGCCAGGGACCGGGGGAAGCGGGATCGTGGCCACCGGTGAGTGGGAGCACGCCGCACTACGGCTACACGCAACGCCCCGGTGGTCCGGCGTCGACGTCGGCGCGGGATACCTCAAGCGCTGCGAGCTCGACGTCGACCGGCAGGCCCGCGGCCGCCCGGAGCGCTGGACGTTGACGCTGCCCATGCCCAGGCTCGATCCCTTCAACCCCGCGCACCCGGGGACCGCTCGGCGAGCGGCCCCGGACGCCGCGGAGCGCCCCTGCGGGCCGTGGGCTGAGCCCATCGACCCGAACGCGCTACGCCGCCGAGAAGGGCAGTGCCGCGCCGCCCATGACGGGCGGGGGCGTCTCTGTGCCAGAGGGTTTGAGGAGATCGAGCGTGGTCGTGATGAAGAGCTCCGGGTCGACGCCGGACGGGAGGTGATGGGAGAGGGTGACGGTCACGACGAGGTAGAACGCGATGCTGAGGACGAGGGCGACGATGACGATGGCGTGCTGGGGCAGCGGACTCATGACTTGCTCCTGATGGTTGTTGTTGGACGGGCGGACGGTGGCGATCGGCACCATGCGCAGGTGCTTCATCTGCTTCATGGCGCGTACCGTGCCCTCGCCGGGGAACTAAGGTCGCGGCCTGACGGGCCTGCATAAGGTGTGATGTGGCTCACGTTCTGCTCCTCGGCCTTCTGGCGACTGCGGACACGCGGGGGAAGGTGTTGAAGGTGGGCGCCGTGTGACACCTCGACTCGCCTTCCCCATCAGAAGGTGCACGCGAGCCCCCTCCTGTTACCGAGGGCGCGGGACGTTGCGTCTCCGACTGCGGCATCGCGATCTCCCTGCTTTCGGACGGCGGTATGTCCCAGAGGGCTCCTGGTACTGGAGACAAATGGAGCCGGGCCGTCTCGTGTGACGCGGACGCCAGAGGAAGGTGCTTGGAGGGGTGGTGGAGTGACCGCACGGGGTGCGTGCATCCGGACGCGGCTCCTACCGTGGCCACGGACGCCAGCAGAGGGGAGCAGACCGTGGCCGTAACGATCGAGGTCTACCACCAGGCCGAGCAATGGCACGTGCGCCGCGAAGGCGAGAGCGAGCCGCTGTCGAGCCACGCGACGAAGGACGCCGCCACCGTGGCCGGTCGCGAGGCCGCCCGCCGCGAGGGTGCCGAACTCGTCATCAAGAACGCTGACGGCACGATCGCGCAGAAGGACTCGCACGGGCACGACCCGCGCAACGTCCCCGGGTAGATGAGCCTGCCGCCGGGGCTACGGCTCCCGGTGGACGTCGCCCTCGCCCGCGCCGTGGAGCAGATCCCCGCCCCGACGGCGCTGCCGGGCGGGTGCTTGTACGAGCCGAAGTGGGACGGCTTCCGGTGTGTGATCGCCCGCGACGGCGCCCGGGTGAGCCTGTGGTCGGGCCGCGGCACCGACCTCACGGCCACGTTCCCCGAGGTCGGGGCGGCCGCCGGCGAGCAGTTCGCATCCGGGACCGTGCTCGACGCAGAGCTGGTCGTCTGGACGTCAGGCCGGCTCGACTTCGGCGCCCTGCAGGAGCGCATGGGGCGTGGCTCGCGCGCGGCCGCGCAGCACGCCCGCTCCCACCCGGCGTCCGCAGCCGTGTTCGACGTCCTAGCGACCGGCGGTGACGACGTGCGCAGCATGCCGCTGAGCCTGCGCCGGGCGCTGCTCGAAGACCTGGCCGCCCTCTGGCGGCCGCCGCTGAACCTCCCGCCCATCACGTCCGACGTCGACAGGCGCGCGAGTGGTTCGAGACCTACGTCGCGGCCGGCGTGGAGGGCCTGGTCGTCAAGGGTGCCGGGCAGACCTACCGGGGCGGGCAACGCGACTGGCTCAAGGTCAAGCACCGCTCGACCCTGGACGTCATCTGCGGTGCGGTGATCGGACCGCGCAGCGCACCGCAACAGGTCGTCGCCGGCCTACCCATCGACGGCAAGCTGCGCATCGTGGGACGCTCCACGCCGCCGAACCCGCACATCCGCCGGACGCTCGCCGCGCATTTGTGGGCTCCTGCCGGGCCCCACCCTTGGCCCGAACAGGTCAGCCCCGGGGCGTTCGGGCGCTTCGGGAACGACCGAGGCCCGGTCGACCTGACGCTCGTCGAGCCGCTCGTCGTCGAGGTCAGCGCGGATGCCGCATGGTCCGGCCGCTCCTTCCGCCACCAGCTCCGCGTGACGCGCGTTCGCCCGGACGCTGAGGTCGCCGGCGTCACAGTTCCCACGGTCCTGGAGCGTCCGTAGGCGTCGCCGGCGCGGTCTACGCTCCGGTCGTGATCCTGCGCGCGCACGTTGAGACCATCCCACCCGACAACTCGGGCAAGCACGAGACCCAGGTGCGGGACGTCGAGGTCGAGGCTGCGACTTACGAGGCCGGGCGCACGCTGCTCGACGAACAGCTCCAGGACGGCGAGCGGCTCATCACCATCCGTGTCACCGGAGGCTGACACCCGAGCCGCCCGCGCTACTCCTCGCCGTCCTCGGGGGTGACCTGCCCCTTGGCGATGGCGTCACGCGCCGCGGCGTACTGCCGCTCGATGTACTCCTCGAGCTTCGCCCGCTCGATCCGCCATACCCGCTTCGGTCCGACCTGAATCGCCGGCACCTCGCCCGTCTTGAGCAGCGGGTACACCGCCGTCTCGGTGATCGCCAGCTCGTCGGCGACACTCTTCACGGACAAGAAGCGGGGCGACGTCGTCATGGCCGCATCCTCCCAGTGGCGTGCCTCGGCTAGCGTGCGAACGTGGCGCTCAACCTGGACAGGGCAACGCTCGACGCAGCGGTCGTCTTGCTGCTCGACCCGCACGCTTGGAGACACCGGCGGGTCGACAGCGTTCATCTTGAGGCAGGAGAACGCGGTCGGTGGCGCGCCTCCGTGGACTGCACACCACCTAAGGATCCCGCGATCCCGTACGGAGAAGGCCAGTTCGTGGTCCCCCTGGCCTACGTCAAGAAGGGTCCGATGCGGGACCTGAACGTCACGGACGACACCGGAACTCCGTTGCCCGTGTTGACCAGCCGGGAGAACACGGACCTCGCGGCGTTGACGCTCCTGCACCTGCTCGACCTTGAAGGCATCCGCGTTGGCACCCCTCTCGTAGGCGCCTTGATCAAGATCGTGAGCGGGGACGGCGGACTGAACGATGTCGACGATCTGCTCCGAGATGGGGTTGTGGACGGCGTTCGGGTGCTCAGTCGGTCCGACCGGAACAAGATCAGCGACCACACTCAGCTCCTGATGAGGAACCTCGCGCAAAGCTTCATCCTCGGGGTGGTGGTGAGCGGTGATCGCCTCGGGCGTCGTCAGCTCATCAAGTTCTCGAACTTCTGGCACGTGGACCCGACCAAGATCCCGGGGCTGTCATGGTGGGGCGCCTGGGTGCGGATCATCCGGGGAAGCTTCGGGTTCAAGCGCGGCCTCATCGCGCTGGACGTCCCCATGGCCGGCGACGCGGCCTCATTCCATTTGGAGTTCCATCCGCCAGAAGGGTTCTCCTGCCGTGTCGAGCTGCCGCCGATGCGTTTCTTCGACTACACCAGAGCCCATGGAGACCGTGTGCCCACATCGGTCGGCCATGCCTACGGCGCGTATCACCAGGCAGAGGTGTCTGCGAATCTTGCCGAAGACCCAGCCCGGGCTGCCGGTGAGGCGGCGCTGGAACTCTACGTGTCCAGGCGGGGCCCGTGGCTGGTTACGTTGCTCCTGGCGACCTTTACCCTTCTGTTCTTCCTCTTCAGTCTGTGGTTCGACGGTGCGTTGTACGTGCTGCGAGGTCAAGGCACCGAGGGAGGCGTAGACCCGAGCGCGTTCCTCTTAACGTTGCCCGGGGTGCTCGTCGGCCTCCTCATGACGACCAGGGAGCATGTTCTCGCCTCCGTCCTCCTCATGCCGATCCGCGCCGCAGCACTCGTATGCTCAGCTTTGCTCCTGGTCGCCTCCGCTTCCCTCGCATTCCAGCTCCGGGATCCGTGGCTGGTGAGTCTGTGGCTCGTGGGGCTTGTCACGTCCGGCACAATCGTGCTTGCGCTGGTCATCGGCGCGCTGGTTCGCGCCCGGAGAACGAAGGTCGGCACCGGGGTTTACTCTTGAGGTGCCAAGGGAAGGAGTCGCGATGTCCACCGTTGAGCCGAAGCGTTCTGGCCGGTCAAGGGAGCCAGAGTTCTACGGGCGCGGCGTCTCCCTCGATGGCCCGCGTGCCACGATCGATCCCGACGACCGTGAGAAGTTCGACCGTGGCGTCCGGGACCTCCTTGGGCGGATCCGTGGACGTGACGATGTGGCGATGCCTACCGACTACCTCGTTAACGTCTCGATCGATGCGCCGCGGTTCGATGCGCCTCGCTTCTGACATTCCGGACATTGTGTCATAAGGCGGGTTATCGGTTACGAACGTGTGCGAGTTGCATCCGATGCAAGGGCTCCCACCGGTCGCGCCTCCTCCAGGTAATCCGGGACAGCACGAACGCTTGCGTGTCAGTAGACCTCGTTGGCCGGCCTGCGCGTTTCGATTTTTGCGTTTAGACTGTCGGCATGTCGAACCTGCTGGATCGGACCGTGATGCCCGCGGAGGACACATCCGCCCTGTCCGAGCTGACTGACGCTCTCGCTGTTCGCCACGCGCCGGCAACTCTGATCTCACCCGATGGCACGCGGGTTGACCTTCCTCCCGAGCTTTTTGATCTACTGCGCGAAGCAGTCGCGGCGATGGCTGCCGGCAAGGCTGTGACGATTGCGCCACACGACACGGTGATGACGACCCAGGAGGCCGCCGACTACCTCGGAGTCTCGCGGCCCACGGTGGTAAAGCTTCTCGAGCAGGGCATGGTCCCCTTCACGAAGCCGAACCGGCACCGCCGGGTACGACTGGCCGATCTCGTGGAGTATCAGGAGCGCACCGCGAGGCAGCGTCGCCAGCTACTCGACGACATGACACGCGAGGCCACAGCGCAGGGCGTCGACGGCGAGGGCTTCGAGGTCACACGCTGACATGGCGTTCACCGTCGTCCTCGATGCATGCGTCCTGGTCCCGCACCCGCTCTACGACACGCTTTTGCGACTCGCCGGGGCTGGGATGTTCGAGGCTCGGTGGAGCGGACAGATCCTCGAAGAGGTCGAGCGCACGCTGATCGACAAGCGAGGACTCCCTGCCGAAAAGGCGCGGGCGCGACTCGTTCAGATGGAGCGAGCCTTCCCGCTCGCGTCGGTCGAGGGCCATGAACCGCTCGTCGACGCGATGACGAACGATCCCAAGGATCGCCACGTCCTCGCCGCGGCGGTTCGCTGCGGGGCGGGGACCATCGTGACCGCGAATCTGAAGGACTTCCCCGCGGCCGCCCTGAAGGCCCATGGCGTCGAGGCGGTGCATCCCGACGAGTTCCTCCTGGACCAACTGGATCTGAACGCGCAGACAGTGGCGCGGTGCCTTCAGGAGCAGATCGCGTCCTATTCGAACCCGCCTGCGACACTCCGGACCCTCGCCGATGGGTTGCGCCACACCGTTCCGGGGTTCGCAACGGAGATCGGGCGGCTGGCCGCTGAGGCAGACACTCCGCTCCCACTCGTGGCCGTCGATCGCAGGGCCGTGCTCCAGATGATCGGGGGCTATGACCGGACTGGACCACTGAGCGCCGTCGCCTGGTGGTGGAAGCTCCTGGATGACCCCGTGAGGGAGCGCCACCGCCTAATCGACGCCGTGGTTGAGCCGAGTCGGTGGGGCGACTTCACCAGTGCTGCCGCGCAGCTTGAGGGGTACAACATGACCACCGCATGGGGTGTTGACCACGAGACAATCGCAGCACCGGTCCACGTCGTGTTCGTGCCGCTCCAGGTAGCGACGAGCAGTCAGGTCGTCGGCAAGATCGACGTGAACGGCATGAAGCAGGTGACGGCGGTTCCATGTGACGACGGGCTCTGGCGAGTCGATTCGGTGGGCACCGTTCGGCCGGGCTTCGTGGCAACCCAGGCGGCATGGCCTCCCTAGCCTCAAGCCCTACCTCGCCTACACGATCCGGTGGCACTCAGAAGACCTGCTGAAGGAGACGATGGCTGCCGCGTCGGGGCCATCCTGAACGGGCGACCACTCAGGGGTGGACGTTGTCGCCGGCTGGGCCCGACCCTGCACTCCATGACCAGCATCTACTCAGTTGAATGCCCCAGGACCTGCGACGGCGAGGGCGCGCTCCTGCACCTCCTCGATCCCCCGGGTCGCCGACCTATGCGGACCGCGCAGGGCGTGATCATGGTGGGAGACGGCACGTCGCAGAGCGCGATGTACCGCTGTCTCCGCTGTTCCCACACCTTCCCTCAGAACCTGCCGACCGCTTCGTGAATGCCCGTGGGCCCGCCCTGAAACGCAGAGAGGGCCCCGGGATGTGACAGCTCAAAACCCTGTCACCGCTGTGCTCGGTGGCCGCCCCTAGGTGTACCCGGCCAGGAGGTGGTGCCAGTTCGGGTTGTCGAAGGGAGGACCTCCGGGCTTAGTGGAGATGTCGAAGTCTTCACAACCCGGAGGTCCTCGTGTCTCACGCTAATG